>NZ_FWWU01000009.1:2905000-3128235 GCF_900176165.1 Deinococcus hopiensis KR-140 | reverse complement strand
CTTCCTCCTCGGCAGACGCCCGGACTTACAGCGGCTTCGGGGCCACGATGGCCAGAATTTCGCCTTCATGTTCACGTGAGAAGAGGATTTTTTGAGGGTAGGCCGCGCTCCACGCCCGCGTGTCCCTCGCCGTGGTGAGGGGGTCCGTCAAGGTCAGGCCAGCCGCCAGGGCCTTCTCGTTACTCACGTCCATCAGCCCCCCCTGTTCGCTGCCTACCGGAATCCAGATGGGAAGTTCGTACCAGGCCACGCCCCGGGCCTTCAGGGCTTCCTGGCCCGCCCAAATTGGCTCGGCCCGCACCCCCGTTGCCTCCTGCACCACGTTCACAAACTCCTGCCAGGTCAGGCGCGGCCCAGCGAGGTTGAAGGTGCCCGGCCGATCCTCTTCCAGGACGCGCACGGTAAAGCGGGCGAAGTCGCGGGCGTCGATGACTTGCACAAAGTCTGAGCCGTCGCCCGGAGCCAGAAAGGGGCCACCCTCCGCGATTCGGTCAATCCAGTACGTATAGCGGGCCGTGTGGTCATGGGGTCCGGCCAGAATCTCGGGACGGAGCAGGGTGGCACTCGGGCCGTAGACCTCCTCCACGATCCCCTCGCAGGTCACCTTCAGCGGGCCGTAGGTCTCGCCCGTTACCTCGGTCACGTCCTCAGCGGCGTGGGGAAGGAGGGGGTCTTCCTCGCGCACGGGGTGGCGGCTCTGCTCGGCGTAGACGCTGACGGTGCTGACGAAGACGTAACGGCCCACCCGGTCCCGCAATTCCTCGGCGCTGGCGCGGACCTGCCGAGGTGTGTAGCCGCTCACGTCGATGCAGGCGTCCCAGGTGCGGTTTCCCAATGCCGTCAGACCCGCCGCGCCCTCGTTGCGGTCTCCGCGCAGGCGCTCCACCTCGCCCGGCAATTGGTCGGTCGTGCGTCCACGCGTCAGGACGCTGACCCGGTGACCCGCTGCCAGAAGTGCCTCCACGATGTGTCGCCCCACGAACTGCGTTCCGCCCAGCACGAGGATGCTCTGACCGGTGTGTGTCATGCCTTAGGATGGCACGGCCCTAGACTGGGTCCATGAAAGTCCGTTTCGTCTCCCGCCGCATCCGCGTTCGCCTCGACGATCTGGAGGTGTCGGCGCTGGCCCGTGGAGAAAGCCAGGCGGTGTGGGTGGAGTGGCCCGGTGGGGGCTGGAGGGTCACGCTGGACCCAGGGTCCAAGGGGGTGAAGGGTGAGGGCGGAGCGCTGACCGTCGGTCTCGATGGACGGATACCGGAGCTGCTGACGCCTGAGAATGAGGGCGTGACCCTGCCCGGCCCACCCCGGGTGGACGTGGAGAAGGACTACGGGCCGCAGCACGGGTAGAGGCCTGGAGACGCACAGCCTCTCCCCTGCCCTCTTGCCCGCCTCCTACCGTTTTGACCAGCGTCTTCCCACTTCCTCGGCCAGGCCCATGCGTTGCAGCGTTCCCAGGGCTGTCTGAAGCTCGGGCATGGAGAGGCCCGTCGTGGCGTGCAGATCGTCCAGGGTCGCGGGCGTGGTCAGGGCGGACAGGACCCGGACCTGTTCGGGCGGAAGGTCCGGCAATGGTGGAGTTGGAGCGTTTCCCCAGCCCAGTTCAGTCAGGATGTCCTCCGCCGTTTCGGTCAGGACTGCGCCCTCTCGGAGCAGGCGGTGGGGTCCAGCAGCGCGGGGGTCTCTGGCCCGGCCTGGAACGGCAAAGACGGTTCGGCCACATTCGAGGGCGTGAGTGGCGGTGATCAGGGAACCGCTCTTGAGTTCGCCCTCCACCACGACGGTACCCGCCGACAGGGCGGCGATGATCCGGTGACGCGCCGAGAAGTGGTGCTGCGCTGGGCCCGTGCCCAGCGGGTACTCGCTGACCAGGAGGAGGCGGCGGGCCAGCGCGGTGTTCTCTCGGGGGTAGATCACGTCCACCGCGCTGCCCAGCACGCCGACGCTGACGCCGCCTGCCTCCACGCTGGCCTCGTGCGCGGCAGTGTCCACGCCCGCCGCCAGTCCGCTGACCACCGCGACGTCCGCACGGGCCAGTTCGGCGGCCATGGTGCGCGTGAGGCTTAGGGCGTGCGGACTCGCGTTCCGGGTGCCGACAATACCGATGGCGCGCGGCACCACCGGAAAGTCGGGGAGTTCGCCCAGTACCCACAGCGCGGGTGGCGGATCGCCCAGGGCTCCGAGCGCTTCGGGATAACCAGGCAGGCCCCGCCCCAGCAGTTGCACGCCCGCTTCCCGCGCCTTGCTGATTTCCGTCTCGGCGCGCATGCGAGCTTCAGCTACCCTCAGCTTCGCCAGCGATTTGTTGTTCAGCCCAGGGATATTCCGCAGTTCGGTCAGGGACGCGCCCAGGGCGGCCGCAGCACCGCCAAACTGCGCCCGCATCGCTTCGATGCGCCGGGGACCAAGGCCGGGGGTAAAGCGCAGGGTGAGCAGCGCGTGCAGTTCCGCGCGGTCAGAGGCTGAGGTCACCGGGTCAGGATAGCTGGGCCGCGCGAGCTAGGCAGACGCAGAAACGGTTTCCTCCGCTTCCTCATCCTCCTCGCCGAGGGCCGCGCCGGGAATGGTAAGGCAAAATTGCGCACCCCCGCCCGGAGCGTTGCCCGCGGTCAATGTGCCCCCGTGCATGGTGGCGATCTGCCGGGACACGCTCAGGCCCAGGCCGCTACTGCCGCTGCCGCTGACGAAGGGCTCGAAAATCTGGTCGCCGAGTTCGGGTGGCAGACCGGGGCCAGTGTCACGTACCCGGAAAGTGATGTGCTCGGCGCTCTCCTCTAGGGTCAGGGTAACGTTACCCTCCGGCCCTGCAGCACGGCGGGCGTTGGCGAGCAAGTTCCGCAGCGCCTGGGTCAGGCGGTCAGGGTCGCACAGCAGCATCCCGTCCCAGTGCCCGGCGAAAGTGGTGCCGGGCACCAGTCGGTCCAACCGGCTACGCAGGGTGGTGGCGGGGATAAAGTGCCACGCCAGCCGCATTTCCAGCTGACCGCGCGCGAGCTGCATCAGGTCCTGCGTGGTAAAGGTCAGCTCGTCGGCCACCAGGGCGGCGCGCAGCACCTCAGCGTCCCCGGTGCGGTCCCCGGCCCGGGTCAGGCTGGCCTTCAGGACCGTCAGTGGGGCGCCGAGCTCATGGACGATCTGCCCCAGCAGCTGCTTCTCGCGCGACTGCACCGCCTCGATGCGGACCAGGAGCCGGTTGAGGGCTGCGAGCAGGCGGTGAACCTCGTCCTCCTGCACGGGCAGCGGCAGCGTGGCGAGGCTGCGGGTGGGGTCGATGCGGTCGGCCAGGTCCGCTGCTTCTTCCAAGTTCGCCAGCGCCTTGCGGCCCACCCACCACCCGATCACCAGCATCAGAGCGGGCGTAAGCAGCAGGGCGAACAGCAGTGCCCGAGTGGCGCTCTGCCGGGCCACCACGAGGTCGTCTGTGGGCAGGGCCACCCAGACGGTAAATGTGCCGGCTGCCCGCGTCACTGCCCGCATCGGTGTTCCGCGCACTTCCGGCTGGGTCTGCCCGCTGTAGGGAAAGGGCTCGCCGTTTTCCAGGCCCAGCCCGGCCGCCGCCGTCACCACACGCCCCTGTTCGTCCAGAATGGCCGTGTAGCCGCTGGTGGGTGGGGACTTCTGGCGCAGGCCCAGCTGCGGCGTGGTGAGGCGCTCGGCGACGGCCTCGGCGCGGTCCCCCAGCCGGGCTTGAAACTGCCGGTCCATACTCCGCAACAGCAGGGTCATCACCCCAGCGCCGATCATACCGATCAGGAGCAGCGCCACCAGGGTGTAGGTCAGGGCCAGCCGGAACCGCAGGCTGTGCCGCCACGCCACCCGGGCGGTATGGAGGGGCGCGCTCCGGATCATGGACCTCCGCCCTTGGGTGCAGAGCTGCTGTGGAGTGGCAGGAGGTAAAGCGGCGCGGGCAGCCCTCTCCCACGCCCGCCGAACTGCCGTCTCCCCGTCAACATTTGCTCCAGTGTGTCAGAAAGGCGCGGGCCTTCCCAAAGAGCTTTCCCAGATCTGCCTCACACCTGCAGGACGTAGCCCACGTTGCGGATGGTCCGGATACGCAGGTCGCTGCCCGCCTGCTCCAGCTTCTTGCGCAGCTGGGAGATACGGACCTCCACCGAGTTGCTGTTGGGCGTTTCCCAACCGTACAGGTGCGCCTCGATGTCCGCGCGTGAGAACACGCGCTCAGGCGTGCGCATCATCAGCTCAAGAATGCGCGCCTCGTGTTCGGTGAGGTTTACGTTCTTATCGTTGACGGTCAGCAGCAGGCTGCTTGTCGACAGGCTGGTGTTGCCCAGGTTCACGCCCGTTCCGGCGGCCGTGCGCCTCAGGAGAGCCGTGATGCGCGCGTCAAGTTCGGGCATGGCAAAGGGCTTGGTGAGGTAGTCGTCGGCCCCCGCATTCAGGCCTGCCACCCGCTCCTGTACGCCGCTGCGTGCCGAGAGCACCAGCACGGGCGTGCTGGAATACTGCCGTAGCGCCTGCACGAGGTCCAGACCGTCGCCATCAGGAAGGTTAAGGTCCAGCAAGATCAGCTGCGGTGAGTGGGTGCCCAACCACGCCTGCGCGCTCTTAAGCGTCGGGGCGTGCTCGACGAGGTAATCGGCCGAGAGGTATTCCTTGAGCAGCGGGCCGAGGTGCGGATCGTCCTCGACGACGAGAATTTGGGCGAGCATCACTGACCTCCAGGTGTTTTGGGAGAATTGGGCTTGCCCTTCTCTTTCTCTTTGTTCTTGTCGGGGGCGCTGCGCAGTCCCGGCAATTCCAGAATCTGGGTGGCGGGCTGGACCTGCACGCTCAGCTTCAGGCCCGACAGAAATTTCGTGAGGGTCACGTCGCTGCCCGGCGTGTCCAGGGTCAGCTGGCCGTCCTTGATCAGCCCGTTGTAACCGCTTTGCACGCCATTGTAGAGGCCCCGGGCCTTCTCGTCTTCGTCGCGGGAAAAGACCAGTTTGACCGGGCCGACGTAACCCTGCAGCAGCTGCACAGTCATCCGCCCACCGCTGGTTTCCCCTGATCCCAGCACGTCCCGCAGTTCCGGGTCCCAGACAATCAGCCGCAGCGCCTGCGCCGGAGCGGCGAGCGCGAGCAGGGTCAGGAGCACGGGGATGCGGTTCATCACGGTCAATCTATCCAATCCCGGAACGCCACGCTGGAGTCTGCGTTCCATCTTTCACCACCCTAACGCGCCAATCTGACGGCGCTATGACGTGGCCTTTAAGAAAAGCCGTCAGCAGTGGGCCGTCAGCGCTCGGCCCTGAAGCTGACGGCTGACGGCGAACCGCTGAGGGCCCTTACATCGCTTCGAGCATCAGGCGGTCCGGGCTTTCCAGCAGGCGAATCACTTCCTTGCAGAAGCGCGCGGCTTCAGCGCCATCCACCAGACGGTGATCAAAGCTCAGAGACAGGTACATCATATGCGCCACGACGATGTTGTCGTGTTCGTCCACGATGGGGCGCTTCACGATGGAGTGGACGCCCAGAATCGCTGCGTCGGGCACATTGATGATGGGGAACGAGAACAGCGCTCCGATAGAGCCGATGTTCGTGACCGAGAAGGTGCTGCCCGCCAGCTCATCGGGCGTGAGTTTGCCTGCCTGGGCCCGCGAGGCGAGGTCCCCCACCTGCCGAGCAAGTTCAAAGACGCTCTTCTGGTTTACGTCACGCAGAACGGGCACCGTGAGGCCCGCGTCGGTCGCCACCGCCATGCCGAGGTTGAAGTAGCGCTTCATTACGATCTCGCCCGTGGCCTCGTCGAACGAGGAGTTGAGGCTGGGGTACTTGCGCAGCGCCACTGCCACCGCCTTGAAGATGAAGGGGAGGTAGGAGAGCTTGACGCCCGCGGCCTGCGCCTCGCCTTTCACCCGTGCGCGGAACTCGACGAGCTTGGTGAGGTTCACCTCGTCCACCGTCAGGGTCCGCACCGTGTAGAGGTGGCTGGCCTGCATCTGGTTGGAGATGGCCCGCCTCATGCCGCGCAGGGGCACCCGGTCTTCGAGGTGCTCGTACCCCTTGGGCGTGCGGTACTGCACCGGCGTGACCGGCATTCCGCCGGTGCCCTTGGCCGCTGGGGCGCTGGGAACGGGGGTTGGAGCCGGAGCGGCAGCCTGGGGTTGAGGCGTGGGCACAGCTTGGGCCACGGCTGCGGGCGCAGCCTGCCCCTGTCCGTGTTCGGTTACGTCCTGCACGCGCACACGGCCATTCGGACCGCTGCCCCGCACCTGCGCGAGGTCCACGCCCAGTTCGCGCGCCAGTTGCCGGGCGGCGGGGACGGCCAGCACGCGGCCATTCGTGCGGCCCGAAGGCGTCTGCTCACGGTTGAGGATGCTGCCTGTGCCGCCGGTGTACGTGCCGGGCGCGCCGCTGCCGCTCCGGTTGCCCAGCCCCTGCAGCTTCACCGTCTCGTCGGACGAGAACGCCTTGAAGAGGCTCGCGTCGTCGTCCCCCTTGGCCTGCACGTGCCCAGCCTCCACGATGCTGCCACCCTCGCCGCCCACATGCTCGCGCTCCTCGGCGGCTTGGGTGGGAAGGGAGGTGTGGTTCGCCTCAGGGTTCTGTGCCGTCTCCTGAACCGCTTCGGTGATGCTGGGGGCCACGGTCTGGGCGGCGTTGCTCACGCCCTCCCCTCCTCCATGCCCTCCGGCCTCACCGGGTTCGGCAATCACGGCGATCGGGGCGTGAACGGCCACCACATCGCCCTCGTTCGCCAACCTCTGCTGCAGCACGCCGGCATAGGGGCTGGGGAGTTCCACCGTGACTTTGTCGGTCATGACTTCGCACAAGGGCTGTTCCAGGGCAACGGTCTCGCCCTCGGCCACCAGCCATTTTAGAATTTCGCCCTCGACAACGCTCTCGGCGAGTTCGGGCAGCAAGACTTGTTTCATGGATACCTCAGGATTGGAGTGGGGGAGCTGCCGGCTGAACGCCGGCAGCAATGGGGGTCAGTGGAGAAACAGGATTCGGAGCAGGCCGTACAGGAGCAGTGCGGCGCCAAGGCCCTGGATCCAGCGTTCGCCCCGTCCGTAGACCCAGGCCGTGATCCCCAGAGCCACGAACAGGCTGCCGACGATCACACCCGGCCACGGCTCGGGGGCACGCTCCGAAAGGGCATACACCCCAAAGCCGGCGGCGAGGCCGATGACCCCCAGCAGGGGCCGCAGGGCATCAGGCTTCATGCGCCGCGCTCCATCAGTAGTTCAGGGCCCGGACGCATGCGGCGGCGATGCGGTTCGCGCCGGGCAGGTACACCTTGTCCTGCACGTAGGGGTAGGGCGTGTCGAAGCCCGCCACCTGCAACACGGGTGAGAGCAGGGCATCGAACAGCTGCTCCTGGATGACGTAGGCGACCTCACCCATAAAGTTGGAGGTGCGCGGAGCCTCGCTCACAAGCACGGCGCGGCCCGTCTTCTCCACGCTGCCGAGCACGAGGTCCCGGTCCCAAGGTACGAGCGAGCGCAAGTCGATCACCTCGGCCTGCACGCCCTCAGCCGCGAGGGCCTGGGCGGCCTTCTCGGCGTCGGGCATCACGCCGCCGTAGCCGATGATGGTGAGGTCCGTGCCCTCGCGACGCACCGCACCTTTGCCGATCTCGACGGTGTAGTCGCCGGTGGGCACCTCACCCTTTGCCGCGCGGTAGAGCCGTTTGGGCTCGAAGTAGATCACGGGGTCTCCGCCACGCACCGCCGCCTTGAGCAGGCCCTTGGCGTCGTAAGGGGTGGACGGCATGACAACTTTGAGGCCCGGAGTATGTGCAAAGTAGCTTTCCGGACTCTGGCTGTGGTGGTGCCCGCCCTTCACACCGCCGCCCGAGGGCGTGCGAATGACCAGAGGGGAAGTAAACTGTCCGCCCGAGCGGTAACGGATCTTGGCGGCCTGGCTGATGATCTGATCGAAGCCGGGACCCATGTAGTCCGCGAACTGGATCTCGGCGATGGGACGCAGGCCCCGCACCGCCATGCCTACGGCAGCCCCCACGATGCTCGCTTCGCTGAGAGGCGTGTCGAACACCCGCTTTGCACCGAACTGGGCTTGTAGACCAGCAGTGGCGAGAAACACGCCTCCGCGCGCGCCCACGTCTTCCCCAAACACCACGACGCGTTCGTCGCGGGCAAGTTCGTCGGCCATCGCTTCGGTGATTGCCTGGATCAGCGTCAGTGTTCGGGTTTCCTCGGCAGCGTTGGCCGTGGGTTTGGGCTCTGCTGCTTTGGACTGGGTTGTCGCCGTCATGCCCGGCCCCCTTCCTGTTCCTGGCGCAGGAACGCGGCCTGCTCCCGCAGATGCACCGGTGTGTCCGCATACACGTCCTCGAACATGATGCGCCAGTCGGGCTGCCCAGTGGCCTCGGCGGCGAGGACGGCCTCGTCCACTTCACGGTGGGCAGCGCTGATCAGGCCTGCGCGTTCCTCGGCCGTCACCGGCTGGCCGAGATGCTCCAGCAGCCGCTCCACCCGAACGATGGGGTCGCGCGCCAGCCACTCGCCCACTTCCTCTCGGGTGCGGTAGAACTTCTCGGCGTCCGCGTCCGCGTTGGAGTGTGAACCGACGCGGTAGGTCAGGCACTCGACGAGGGCAGGTCCTTTGCCAGCACGTACCTCGGCCGCCACGTGCCCCAACACTTCCATCACGGCGACGATGTCGTTGCCGTCCACGTAATAGCCGGGCATCCCGTAGGCCTTCGCCTTGATGTGAATGGTCTCGCTGGCGGTCTGCGCCCGCAGATTGGTGCTGATGGCCCACTGGTTGTTCTCGCATACGAACAGGCAAGGCGCGCCCGCTGCCCCCGCCATGTTCATGCCTGCGTGCCAGTCGCCCTCACTCGTGGCTCCATCACCAAAGGTGCATACCGTGATCTCGTCCGTGCCCAGGTACTTCTGGGCCATCGCGTTTCCGGCCGCCGGCGGTACCTGCGAGGCGATGGAGGAACTGATCGACACGAAGTTCTGGCGGGCCGCCGCAAAGTGATGCGGCATCTGTCGGCCCCTCGACAGATCCGAATTGGTCCCCAGGCATTGGCTGACGAGATCGGCCATAGGGACGCCCATCGCCAGGCCGAGGGCATGGTCACGGTAGTACGGCCACACCCAGTCGTGGCCAACGCGCAGCGAACGGGCCAGGCCCACCTGCGTTGCCTCCATACCGCTTGCCTGGGCATAGAAGGTGGTGCGGCCCTGTCGCAACAGGGTGACGAGTTTGCGGTCAAATTCCCGCGCCCGTACCATCTCGCCGTGCAGCTCACGCAGCACCTCGGGGGTAAAGCGGACGGGCAGGTCCCGCACGGGTTGGCCGTCTTCAGAGACCCACCGCAGCGGATCAGACGTGAACGGCTGAATCATGAAGCCTCCTGAGCGGCAGGGGTTGGGACTGCCCGCAGGCAGCCGTACCCCGGAAGTATTGGTCTAACGCTCGTTAGGTATTCTAGCCGCTTGTCTATCCCTGCGGCTCCACTCTCCCTGCCCCGCCTCCCGCTGCCCCGTCTTCCAGAGGGGGACGCGACGGGTTTTGTTTGATTTCACGTGAAACGCCTCTACCGTCACCCCGAGCGGAATGCCGCCTCTCCCCCACTGCTACACTCGTCGCGAGATGAGTGGCTGGAATGTCGTTGTTATCGGAGGCGGACACGCAGGGCTTGAAGCGGCCTGGGCCGCCGCAAAGTTCGCTCCCACGGCGCTGCTGGTTGCCAACCCGGCCACCATCGGCCGTATGCCCTGCAACCCGGCTGTAGGTGGCCCCGGCAAGAGCCAGCTGGTGTTCGAGGTGCAGGCACTGGGGGGTCTGATGGGGCGGCTGGCCGACGAGACGGCCATCCATACCCGCGTGTTGAACGCGAGTAAGGGACCGGCCGTACAGTCGCTGCGCGTGCAAAATGAGCGTGACGCCTACGCCGAACGGGCGCAGGACATCATTCTGGGCCACTCCAGCATCGAGGTGGTGCGGGGGGAAGCGGCGGACCTGGAGGCTGATGGTCAGGGAGGCTGGTGGGTGGTCACGACAGATGGGCGCCGACTGCATGCCCGCAGCGTGGTGGTGGCTGCTGGGACATTTATGCGTGGCGTCACCTGGTATGGCCGGCACTCCCGTCCCGAAGGGCGTCAGGGCGAGCCACCCTCGCGTTTCCTGAGTACGCCGCTGGCCCGAGGTGGACACGTCCTCAAGCGCTACAAGACGGGCACGCCACCCCGGGTACGTGCGGACTCGGTACGCTTCTCGGATCTGCTGGAACTGCCTGCCGACCCTCAGCCCCGGGGCTTTACGGGCCAGCCAGGACCGCGGGCCGCAGTATCACCCACCTGGCAGACCCACACCACCCCAGAAACCCACCGCCTGATTCACGAGAACCTCCACGAGTCACCTATGTATGCCGGCGATATCGAGGGTCTGGGGCCGCGCTACTGCCCCAGCATCGAAGACAAGGTGGTGCGCTTTGCCCACCATGACCGCCACCTTCTGTTTGTGGAACCGGACGGCATCCAGACCAGCGAGGTCTACCTGCAGGGCTTCAGTTCCAGCCTTCCCCCAGCGTTGCAAGACCAGTTGGTCCGAACGCTGCCGGGCTTCGAGCAGGCGGTTATTCACCGTTACGCCTACGCTGTGGAATACGACGTGGTGGATTCGACCGAGTTGACCCTCAATCTAGAGTCGCGCTTCTTACCGGGAGTTTTCACAGCCGGGCAGATTAACGGTACGAGCGGTTACGAGGAGGCAGCGGCCCAGGGCCTGGTGGCGGGAACGGCCGCGGGGCGGCGAGCTGAGGGGCTTCCCGAACGTCAGATTTCACGTGAAACGGGGTATATCGGGGTTCTGCTTGACGACCTGGTTTTCAAGGGAAGCGACGAGCCCTACCGCATGATGACCAGCCGTGTAGAACACCGCCTGCTTGTGCGTCAGGACAACGCCGATGAGCGGCTGACAAGTCTGGGTGTGCAGCTCGGCCTGGTGGATCAAGCGACCCAGCAGGAGGTCCAAGGGAAGTACATCCGGGTTCAAGCGGGCATTCGCGCGCTGCAGACCCAGCGGGTGCAGGGGCAGACGGGGGAGACCTGGTTGCGGCGTCCGGAATTTGGCCTGGAAGACGTGGAGGCGCTGGGTCTGGTGCTTCCCACCCTTTCGCCGGAGGAACGCGAGGCTGTGGCGATCCGCGTGAAGTACGCGGGTTACATCGAACGGGCCGAGCGCCAGTTGGCTGCCGAGGGCCGCGCTCGGCAATTGAGCCTGGCCGGCGTGGACTTCCTGGCCATCGGCTCCTTGTCCAATGAGGCGCGTGAGAAGCTGAACCGCTCGCGCCCCAGCACCGTGGAACAGGCCTCACGCCTTCCCGGAGTTCGGCACGCCGACATCAGCGCCCTGCTTGTCCACCTCCGCAGGCAAGGCGAGTCTCAGCACTCTGGGGGGTAGCGCGCTTGACCTCCCGCCCGTTTCACGGGAAACTTGACGGTGAAACAAGAGGCAGGAGAGGTGGCGTTGATCCCAACATTGCTGGAGCAGGGCGTCCTGCTGGGCGTTCTTATCGGAGAGGGTCACTTCGGTGGCGATGGCAAACAGCCGCAGGTGACGGTCCGGATGCATCTGCGGCACGAGCGGCTGTTTCACCGCCTTGTCGCGTGGTGCCCGGGTTCACGCCTGTACGGGCCCTACCACCACGGAGGCCGCAGCTACTTTCAATGGATGGCGCGGGGCGACACGCTGCGGAAACACCTGGTGCCGTTGTTGGACGCCCTGCCTCTGGAGGAGATGGATGAACACGTATTCGAGCGGTACACCGCGATGAAAGAGAAGTACAGCTTATGACGCCCGAAGGCGAGGCGTTGTTGAGGCAGGGCATGGGGGAACTGGGGTTGGAATTGTCGGCCGAGCAGGTGGAGCAGTTCAGGCAGCTTCACGAACTGCTGCTGCAGGGGGCCGCCCAGATGAACCTCACGGCCCTGCGGCAAGAGCGCGACATCGTGCTCAAGCATTTTGTGGATTCGCTGACCTGCCTGCGCGGCGGTTGGCTGGCGGAGCAGGGGGTGGCTGGGGAAAAGCGCGCGCTGGATCTGGGCACAGGCGCGGGGTTTCCCGCCCTGCCCCTCGCCATTGTGCACCCCGAACTTCAGCTCGTACCGGTGGACGCCACCCGCAAGAAGGTGGACTTTGTGGCCCGGACCGCCGCCGCCCTCGGGCTCACGCAGGTTCGGCCGCTTACTGGGCGGGCAGAGACGCTGGGCCAGGACCCCGAACACCGCGAGCGGTATGGACGGGTGGTCACGCGGGCGGTGGCGGCCCTGCCCATCTTGGCCGAGCTGGCCCTGCCGTTCCTGCCCGTCGGCGGCCTGCTCGTCGCCCAGAAGGGCCCGATCACTCCGGAGGAACTGGAGGCCGGCACGAGGGCTGCGGCCGAGGTGGGCGGCGAGCTCCGCACGGTGGAGCCCTTCACGCTGCCCGTGACCGGGGACGCGCGGACCCTCGTGATCGTGGAGAAAGTGGCTCCGACGCCTCCAAAATATCCCCGCCGCGAGGGTGTGCCAAACCGTAAGCCGCTATTCTGGCAGGCGACGTGAAAACCCTGGGAGTCGTGAATCAGAAGGGTGGGGTGGGCAAGACGACCACCGCCATCAACCTCGGCGCTTACCTGGCCGCGGGCGGACGACGGGTGCTGCTGCTGGACATGGATCCCCAGGGCAACGCGACGAGTGGCCTGGGGCTGCGCGGTGCTGGGCAGGGGCTCTATGAGGCTCTGGGTGAGCCTGCCCGGGTGGCCGAATTCGTGCAACCGACCTCGCAGAACGGCCTGGACGTGCTGCCCGCCACGCCGGACCTCGCCGGAGCTGGGGTGGAACTGGCCGACGATCCCGATGCCCTGGCCCGCCTGCTTGCCAGTGTCCAGGGATATGACATCGCCCTGATCGATGCGCCGCCCAGCCTGGGACCGCTGACGGTCAATGTGCTTGCCGCCGCCGACGCCCTGCTGATCCCCCTGCAGGCCGAGTATTACGCGCTGGAGGGGCTGGCCGGGCTGATGGAAACGGTGGAGCGCGTGCAGGGTGGGCTCAACCCCCGCCTGAAGGTGCTGGGCGTGGCACTCACGATGTTTGATGGGCGCACCAACCTCGCGCAGGAAGTCGAGTCGATGGTGCGGCAACACTTCGGGGAACTGGTGTTCTGGTCTGTGGTGCCGCGCAACGTGCGGCTCTCGGAGGCCCCCAGCTTCGCCAAACCCATCAATGCCTTCGCGCCGCTGTCCAGTGGGGCCGCCGCCTACAAGCGCCTCAGCGAGGAGGTGATGCAGCGTGTCGAAAAAATCTAGCCTGGGCCGGGGCCTCGACGCCCTGCTCAGCCGTCCTCAGGGGGCCGAAACCGCCGGAGCTCCAGGCACATTGGTGCAGCAGGTCCGGATCGACCGGATCATGCAGGCGGCCTACCAGCCCCGGCAGGTGTTCGGACCCGAATCGCTGGCCGAACTGGCGGGCAGTATCCGGGAGAAGGGCGTGCTGCAACCCCTCCTCGTGCGGCCACGCGGCGAGAACTTTGAGATCGTGGCGGGCGAGCGGCGTTGGCGGGCTTCCCAACTCGCCGGGCTGACGGAAGTGCCCGTTCTGATCCGGGACCTTGGAGACCGGGAAGCCCTGGAGATCGCCATCATCGAGAACCTCCAGCGCGAGGACCTCGGACCGCTGGAAGAGGCTCGGGCCTACCAGGCGCTGCTGGACCAGGGGCTCAACCAGGAGGGCGTCGCGCAGGCGGTAGGCAAGGGCCGCTCCACCATCTCCAACTCGCTGCGGCTGCTCACGCTGCCCGAGCGCGCTCAGCGGGCCCTGGAGGGAGGTGAGATCAGCGCCGGACATGCCCGCGCCATTCTCGCCCAGCCCGAGGAAGACCGGGCCTGGGCGCTGGAGCAGATTCGGACGCGCCGCCTGAACGTGCGTGAGGCAGAAGGGTTGAAGCGCGAGGCGCGGGGCACGGCTCCCATCGCCGTTAATCCCCCCCGCGCCTACCGGCAGGTAGAGCTGGCCCTCAGCCGCCGCACGGGCACGAAGGTACGGATCACGGGCGACGACAGGGGCCGGGTGGAGCTGAACTACGCCTCCCGGGAGGAACTGGACCGCATCCTCGAACTGCTGGGGTACGCCGCCGAGGAATAGCGGAGACAACGGGGAAGAGGGGCAGACCTGCGCAGGTCTGCCCCTCTTCTTTTCCCTGGCGCTTTAGCGCTTGGTGCCGACCAGGAAGATGTTGGGCCAGGGCCGGTACACACTCTTCAGGGTGTCTTGCTTGATGACCTGCCCCTCTTGCAGGAAGCGGCGGGTCACTTCGGTCACGGCTCCCTTGGCGGCCCAGTCCACCTGCTTACGCTGTCCTGCGGGCAGGCTGGCATCCCGAATCAGGCGGTCCGCGGGCGAAGGGGTGGTGCTGAGCACCTTCGGCGTGCCGACTTCGACCGTAAAGGGCCGGGCTTTGCCGAACACGCTGATGCGCAGACGCGCTTCTGTGTCGTCCCAGTCGGCCTGGAACCACAGGGCACCGCCGGTGTCATTGGTGAATTTCAGGTCCTGGCTGGGCTGATAGATGGTGGCGTCCAGGCCCTGCGGATCGTAGTAGAACACCTGATAGGAGTGGTTGCGCCGTTCCACGATGGGCAAGCCCGCGCCGTACAGGGCCCGGAAGGCCGTTGTGCTGACCTGGCAGATGCCGCCGCCCACACCGTTCGCGGTCCGGTCTCCCGAGATCACCAGGCCCGTAACGTAGCCGCTCCGGGTGCTGATGGGCCCAATGAACTGGTTGAATGAAAAAACCTTGCCTTCGAACAGCCGGTCCTGGAAATTGTGCGTGCCCGTATGGATGTTGGTCATACGGGCCGCACTGCTGCCGTAGTAGTTCGTCTCGCCCGTCGCCAGGAACGAGGTGATGCCGCGGGAGGCGAAGAAATCCAGCGTGCGCTTGGGGGTGATCTGCCCGGTAATGACCACGCCGGCCTTGACCGCCAGCGGGTTTTTCAGAGCGGCGAGCACGTTGGCCCGGGTCTGCGCCAGGTCCACCTTCAGGCCGTTGTGCTGCACCACGGCCCAACCCGTGCCGAGTTCCTCGAAGCGGGCGTCTTGCACCCCAGTGGGCAGTTCGGCCAGAAAGCGGGTCAGCTCTGCGTCCAGGGTGGTGGAAACGCCGCCCTTGTTGCGCAGGAGCGTCACGCGGTCCGGCGAGAGCGTCAGCGTACGCGTGAAGGGCAGCAGGGTTTTCTTGCCGTTCACCAGGGCAGGCAGCTTCCACTGAGCGGTGATGAGGAGCGGCGTGGGGATGCGGCGGGGAGGAGCGGGCTGCACGGGCGGAGGCGCCGGCAAAGTGGGAGAGGGCGTGGGAGTCGGCGTCTGCTCGGCGGGCACAGGTTCCACCGGCGCAGGTTCTGCTGGTGCGGGGTCTGTGGGTTGGGGCCCGGGGGCCGGTTCCGGTGCGGGAACAGAGGCGGGCGGTGGCGCCGGAACCTCCTGCTGCGCGAGCGCGCCTCCCACCAACAGACTCACGGCGAGGGCAACGGTTCTGGAAAACGGGGCCATGGGGGGCAGTATTTCACGGCCTCCCACTTCAAACGTGACCGCGTTCCGGGGGGAACGCTTCGAAAAGGGAGACCGCCCCTGTCTTTCGGGCAGGGAAGAGGAGGAGCGGCGGACAGGACGCCGGGTTCAGCGCCCCGACAACACTTCTTCCCTCAGCGGTGCGAGCTGGCGCTCAATCTCCGCCACTGCATGCAGCGCGTGGTGCCGTCCGTTCTCGATAAATACCTGGTTGGTCTTGCCTGCAAAGCCCGCCGAGCCCACCACGAACAAGCCGGGAACCGTGCTCTGGTAATGCCCGTCCAGCACCAGACATTCGTCGGCCTGCTGCGCCAGGTCCAGGCCAGAAAGAAACGAGAGGTCTGGTCGGTACCCCGTCAACGCGAAGGTGAAGTGGGTAGGCAGTTCCCAGGTGGTGCCGTCCGCCCGCTGCACCAAGACGTGCTCGGGGTGAATCTCTACCACCTGGGAGTTGAACTGCGCGGAGATGCTGCCCTCCTTGATGCGGTTTTCCAGATCGGGCCGTACCCAGTATTTGATGGTGGGCTTGAGTTCGGGAGCCCGCACGATCATCGTCACGTTCGCCCCGCCGCGCCACAGATCCAGGGCCGCGTCCGCCGCGCTGTTGCCCGCACCAATCACGGTGACGTTGAGGCCCATGAAGGGGTGGGCCTCGGTGTAGTAGTGGCTGACATTCTCGCCGTCCTCGCCGGGAATACCGAGTTGCAGGGGGTTGTCATAGTAGCCGGTGGCCACCACGACGCGCCGGGCTTCCACCACGTCCCCGCTGCCGTCCTGCGCCTCGACCTCCAGTGTGAAGCCCGCCGGAGCCGCGTGAACCCGCTTCACCTCGGTGTACAGCCGCACGTTCAGCTCCTCACGCTGCGTTACGAGTCGGTAGTACATCAGTGCGTCGCGGCGGTCTGGCTTGTCGTGACCCGTTACAAACGGATGGTTGCCGATTTCCAGCTCCGGGGCCGTCGTGAAAAAGCCCATATAGGTGGGGTACTCGAAGATGGCGTTCACCACACAGCCCTTTTCCAGCACCACGTAGCTCAGGCCCACCCGCTTGCAGGCGATGGCGGCGGCGAGCCCCACTGGCCCGGCCCCCACGATGGCGACGTCGAACATCTGACTCATGGAGCAAAGTGTGTCACGCAGGCTGGGGGCAGACGGTGAGGCGGGCTGGAGAAGGGAGCTCCTCTCCACCGCCCCCGTCTCCCAGGCCGTGACGCCTGCCGCCCCGAAGACCCCCGGTACACTGACCCCATGAGCGACAACCCGCACACCCGTACCGAGTCCGACACGATGGGCCAGCTTCAGGTGGCCGCCGACCGCTACTGGGGCGCGCAGACGCAGCGCTCAATCCAGAACTTCCCCATCGGCCGCGACACCTTCGTGTGGGGCCGTCCGGTCATCCGCGCCCTGGGCATCCTGAAAAAAGGAGCCGCGCAGGCCAACGCCGAACTCGGTGAACTGCCGGAGGACGTGGCGGACCTGATCGTGCAGGCCGCCGACGAGGTGATCGCCGGGAAGCTCGACGCCCACTTTCCGCTGGTGGTCTTTCAGACCGGCTCGGGGACCCAGAGCAACATGAACGCGAACGAGGTAATCTCCAACCGCGCCACCGAACTGGCTGGTGGCGAGATGGGGTCCAAGAAGCCCGTCCACCCAAATGACCATGTGAACCGGGGCCAGAGCAGCAACGACACCTTCCCCACGGCCATGCACATCGCCGTGGTGCTGGAGCTGAACGAACGGCTCTACGGCACAGTGGGTACGCTGCGCGACACGCTGGCGGCAAAGGCCGAGCAGTACCGGGACCTCGTGAAGGTGGGCCGCACCCACCTGCAGGACGCCACGCCCATCACGCTGGGGCAGGAGATCGGCAGTTGGGTGGCGCAGATCGACTTTGCCCTGGCCGAGGTGCGGCATTCCGAGCAGGGCCTATATGACCTCGCCATCGGGGGCACGGCGGTGGGCACGGGCCTGAACGCACACCCGAAGTTCGGCGACCTCGCCGCGCAGAAGTTCGCCGCCGAGACGGGCTTCCCCTTCCGTTCGGCGGAAAACAAGTTCGCGGCCCTCTCTGCGCACGACGCGCTCGTGCAGACCTCTGCGGCGCTGCGGACCCTTTCAGGAGCCCTGATGAAGATGGCGAACGACGTGCGCTGGCTGGCCTCGGGCCCCCGCAACGGCATTGGCGAGATTGTGATTCCTGAGAATGAGCCGGGCAGCAGCATCATGCCGGGCAAGGTCAACCCCACCCAGAGCGAGGCCCTGACGATGGTCGCGACGCGCGTGTTCGGCAACGATGCCACCGTG
The DNA here is from genome assembly GCF_900176165.1 of Deinococcus hopiensis KR-140. Classification (NCBI taxonomy): domain Bacteria; kingdom Thermotogati; phylum Deinococcota; class Deinococci; order Deinococcales; family Deinococcaceae; genus Deinococcus; species Deinococcus hopiensis. Next base: position 3,110,401 of record NZ_FWWU01000009.1, on the reverse strand, counting down.
GCCTTCGCTGGTTCTCAGGGCAACTTCCAGCTCAACGTGTTCAAGCCCGTGATGGTCCACGCCGTGTTGGAGAGCATCCGGTTGATCGCGGACGCCAGCCTCGCCTTCAACGACAACTGCGCGGTGGGCATTGAGCCGAACGAGGACAGGATCAAGGCGAACCTCGGCACCAATCTGATGCAGGTTACCGCCCTGAACAAGCATATCGGCTACGACAAGGCCGCTGCCATCGCCAAAAAGGCGCACAAGGAGGGCACCAGCCTGAAGGACGCGGCCCTCGCGCTCGGTCACGTGACCGAGGACGAGTTCGCGCAGTGGGTGGTGCCGCTGGAAATGACGCGGAACTGAAAGGAAGGACCTGGAGGGGAGGCCGCCTCGGGGAGAGGCGGCTTCCTCAATTTCGCCTCCTGCCCGTCACGCTTGCCGCTGCAGTGCGGGCATAAAGTACGGGCGTCTTTGCGTGGTTCTGCTGACCACCGCACCGGGAGGCGTCATTGCCCTGGCTCCCCCTGACATCTTTGTGATCGGCTCTTTTCGTCTCCTCAAACTGTTGAGTCACGTTCTGGTGCTCAGCCTTCTGATCGCCATTGCCTCGTTCCTCCCCCTCGCGGTGGCCGCCTCCTGTTTGGGTGTGCTCAGAGCGGGACTGCCGAAGGCCGGTGATTCGGAGGTCCGTTCGGCGGCCGGAGAGCAACGGAAGCTGTCCGCGCCGGCTCCTTTCGGAAGAATTCCGGTTCATCAGCCATGAAATAGCCGGTTGACCCGAGCGGAGCGAGCAGGAAAAACGGTGACGACAGAAGTGGAATCACCGGAGCGGAGGGGAGGATCCGGAAACCGTATCAGACATCAACGCCTGCACCGGACGGTGGACCTCACGCCTGTGTTCCGGGTGACTAAAACATCCGGATGCATAAATGGGCTTTTTCTGTAAGACGCGCTATATTTTCAACATCACCGCCTGAGAGGCGGCTTTTTTATCGCTTCTCGCCGGTCCCCACGCCGTATCCTGCCTTCATGAACCACACCCGCACCTGGACCGATCTGTATGGCTCGGCCCGCGCCAGTTTCGAGGGCCGAGCCGGAGGACACCGCTGGCTGGTGGCCGTATCGCCAGAACTGGCCGCTACCGTGCCTGCCCAGCTGGCAACTGTGGACGGCAAGGGCCAGGTGGACCTCGTCGTGCACGACGGCCTCACGCCCCTCCTTGCCGCCCTGAGCGAATTGGCGCCCCGGGGCGTGGCGGTGGTGGCCGGGCGGCCCCTCGCGTCCGGCCCGGAAGTCACGGTGCCGGAACGTCAGGTGGAGGACGGAGGCGGCGCGCCCTACCGCGAGGGCGGCACCTTTCCCGCTTGGCAGGGCGCGAGGGGCCGTGAGGGGGAAGGGGGCGAGAACACGGCTGCGAGCGCTGTCGCCTCGCTGGGACTGCCCGTCGTCGTGACCATCGCCGAAGACCTGCGGGCCACCCTGGAAGCCTGGATGGACGCCACGCCACACGGACGATAAGCGCGGACGCCTGGAAAGCAAACGAAACCTGGACCCTACGCTCCGCGCCGTCTCCCGCGTACCTTTTCCATGTGCCTGCCCTCGATCCCACCGTTCGCCACCTCTACGTGCACGTGCCCTTCTGCCCTACGATCTGCCCGTACTGCGACTTTCACGTCCTGACCCGCCGGGCAGGACTGGTGGAGCGGTATCTGCAGCGGGTGGAGGAAGAGGCCGCGCGACTGGCAGACACCTACCGGGTGGACCTCGACACGGTGTATATCGGCGGTGGTACCCCCAGCTTTCTGCGCGAGGCCGAGATGGAGGCCCTGGCAAGCAGCGTTCGCCGCCACCTGGGCTGGGGCCAGGTGGAAAACACGCTGGAGATCAATCCGGGTACGGTCAGCCCAGCAAGGGCCGCGTTCTGGCGCGACCTGGGTTTTGATCGTGCCTCGGTGGGTGTGCAGAGCCTGGACGACGCGACGCTGAGGTTCCTGGGCCGCCAGCACGACGCCCGGCAGGGGCGGGAAGCCGTGACCACCCTCGCTGACCGGGGCTTTCGCGTCAGTGGTGACCTAATCACGGCCGTGCCCGGTCAACCGCTGGAGAGTGACATTCGCGGCCTGGTGGACCTGGGGGTGGGTCACGTCAGCGCCTATACCCTCACCATCGAGCCGGGCACCGAGTTTGCTCGCCGGGGTGTGACGGTGGAGGAAGACGACGAGCGCGTGGGCTTCGAGCAGACGGAAGCCCAACTGACCGAACTGGGCTTCACCCGCTATGAGATCAGCAACTATGCCCGCCCCGGTGAGGAGTCACGCCACAACCTCGCCTACTGGTACGGGCGAACATACCTGGGACTGGGGCCAGGAGCAGCGGGGCACTATCCAGCAGAGGGCACAGAGCAGAGGGCAGAGGGTTTGCAGCACCCCACTCCACTGACCCTCCGCCGCACCAATCCCCATCTGCACGAGTGGCTGATGGGCACAGAGGGCCAGACGCTGCCTATAGATGGTGGGGAATACGTCACCGACGCCCTCTTTATGGGCCTGCGGCTGCGGGAAGGGGTGAATCTGGCCGACCTCTCATCGCGCAGTGGAGTGAACGTGCGGGAACGGTATGCGGAGGCCATGACCGTCAACATTCGCCGGGGTCTGCTGACGTTCGACGGGCATCGGCTACGCGCGACGCCTCAGGGTTGGTGGGTCCTTAACCGGGTGGTGACAGATTTTTTGGAGGGCTAAGGTCCTGCCGCCCAAGCAGCAGGCGCCTTGACTTTTTGCGAAGGCCTCCGCTCAATTTTCCTGTTGCCAGGGACTCGGGAGAATCGGATTGAACTATTTCGTAAAAGATGAGCTTGGGTGTCCATCTCCCCCTCGGGTTTACCACCGCAACTGGTCAGTCGGCCCCGTCCAACTATCCGGGCAAGTCACGGACGGCCCCATGGGTGGGCGTTAGACTGCCCGCATGACGAAACAGATGGACTTTGATCTCCTGGTGATCGGTGCGGGTCCGGGCGGCTACCACGCGGCCATTCGCGCGGCGCAGCTGGGCCTCAAAGTCGCCTGCGCCGAGCGCGAGGCGGTGGGCGGCGTGTGCCTCAACGTGGGTTGCATTCCCACCAAAGCGCTGCTGCACGCAGGTGAGCAGATGGCGGCGGCCCGGCACGCCTCGGACTTCGGCCTGACCTTTGGGGAACAGACCCTGAATGTTCAAAAGCTCAACGGCTGGAAAGACGGCATTGTCAAGAAGCTCACGGGTGGGGTGAGCAGTCTGTTCAAGGCGAACAAGGTCACGCACCTGATTGGTCAGGCCAGCTTCGTTGACCCCCACACCGTGCAGGTGGGCGACAAGACGTACACAGCGGGCAGCATTATCATCGCCACCGGCTCGGAGCCCGCCCGCATTCCGGGGCTGGAGGTAGACCAGCAGGGCATCGTGGACTCCACGGGCGCGCTGGTGGTGCCTGATCCGCTTCCCAGATCCATGCTGTGCGTGGGTGGCGGCGTGATCGGCTTCGAATTCGCGCACGTGTACAACAACCTCGGTGCGAAGGTAAAGGTCATTGAGTTCCTCCCGACGATCATTCCGGGGGCGGACGCCGACGCGGTGAAGGAATTTCAGAAGTCGATGAAAAAGCAGGGCATCGAGATCCAGACCGAGACGAAGGCCAACAAGGCCGAGAAAAGGAGTGACGGCATTCACGTCGAGTTGGAGAGCGTGAAGACCGGCGAGAAGCGCACCGAGGTCTTTGACCGCGTGCTCGTGGCCGTAGGCCGCCGTCCGCGTACCGATGGCCTAAATGCACAGGCGGCGGGCGTGCACGTCACGGACCGGGGCTTTGTCCCCGCCGACGAGCAGCAGCGCACCAATGTGCCCCACATCTATTCCATCGGCGACGTGGCCGGAAACCCCATGCTCGCGCACAAGGCGATGAAAGAGGGCCTGGTGGCCGCTGAGGTCATTGCGGGCAAGCCTTCAGCGCAGGACGCCGTTGCCATTCCTGGCGTCGTCTATACCTCGCCCGAGTTGGCCTGGGTGGGCCTGACGGAAGCCGAGGCGAAGGAAAAGGGCTACACGGTCAAGACCGGCGTGTTCCCGCTCTCGGCGTCGGGCCGCGCGATGACGCTGCAGCAGACCGACGGCTTCGTGAAGATGGTGGTGGAAAAGGACACCGACCTGCTGTTGGGCGTCCACATCGTCGGCCCCCACGCTTCGGACATGCTGGGCGAAGCGAGCTTGGCGTTGGAGATGGCCGCCACCGCCACCGATATCGCCCTGACCATTCACGCGCACCCCACCCTGGGTGAGAGCGTGCTGGAGGCCGCCGAGGCCGTGCACAAGCAGGCCATTCACATCATGAACAGGTAGCTCAGCCCAGGGCCGTCAGCGGGGACCCCATAAGGTCCCCGCTTAAGCTTTTGGCGTGCCGGACTTCCGGCTTCGCCCCTCAGGGCAGCGGACCTCCCCTCTGTGGTGCGGACCTTTGTCGCCACTTTCAACGCCGCGCCCTGGTCCGGGGCGTGGACAGGGAAACGGCCCTGGCCCCGCAGTGTGACGGGGGAGGTGTGCCTGGAAGCTGTCCTCGTGCATGACGGCGTAAACTCCTCGCCCGTCACCGCGCCGACGCGGAAGCGCGCAGTGTGCAGCGCATTTTGCTCCTCGCGGCGCGCGACTCAGTCGGGGCGACGTCTTACACACGCCTCGGCTTTCGGTGGGCATGCCGGCGGGTCATCCTTGTCCGCCATGACCCTTCCCAAAAGACGAATGTGCGGTCACTGTGGCGTTCTTCACGTTGTAAAGTCGGCCAGATATGAATCCACTTCACCCTCTGTTTCGCCTCGCGCTGGGCAGCGCCGCCACCATGTCGGTGCTGACGGCCTGCCCCCGTTACACGCCGCCCCCCATGGGTCCCAACCTGACCTTTACGTTTCCGGCCATCACCGACACCACCAACGTGATAATCGCCGCGGTGGCTTTCGAGCAACAGGCGGACGAGACCTACAAGCCGAAGGTGGTGGCCCAAAACCCCATCGGCTACAGCCAGGGCGGTCCTTCCAACACGACGGCTTCCCTGTACTACTGGGGCGACGCCATCGGGTCTTTGCCCAACAATGCCAAATGCACCACGCCCTTTATCACGGGTGAGGCGTCGGGCAAGCAGGAGGTGACGGTCACGCCGAATACCGTCAAGACCTGCAACGTCTACTTCTCGGTGTACCGCGACAGCAACCGCAATGGAACGCCGGAATCGGGCGAGGAGCTGTACATCACGCACGACATCTACAGCTATGCGAGCGAGGCGTTCAGCTACCGCTACGTCTACGCCAAGGACGGCAATATCAGCACAGAGACGGGCAACCGCACGCAGGGTTGGTCTGTGGTCCGCCATCAAGTCCTGCAGCCCTCGGCAACGCCGGGCCGCTACCAGATCACCATGAACAGCGTGCCCGCGGAAGATCTGGGCATCGCCATGCGGATGCATGAGGACAGCAACTTCTTCACCAGCCAGAGCCTGACCGGAGGCCACAAATGAAGCGCGCCGCCATCTTGACCGTGTTGGGACTGACGCTGACTGCCTGCGCGGGCGGCAGCGCGGGCAGCCCCACAAGCAACCGTCCACCCCTGCCCACAGGGGTGGAAGTCCGTTACCCGGCAGCCCCCTCAGGCGCGTCGGTGTACCTCAATCTGTTGACCGATGGCGGCGAGAGCGTGTACCAGAAGGCCGTGACCGCCGGCTCGGTCAAGACCGAGGTGGACCCGGTGACCTGGAAGGCCAAGAGTGCGCTGGCCGCTCCCATCGAGGGTCTGATTCCTGCCGGAGCGATAAACGCCGCGGTCAGTAAGCTGGGCGTTCCCGTTTTGCTGCTGCACTGGGTGATGTGGCAAGACCGGGACGGCAACGGGCAGCGTGGCGAAGGCGAGACCCTGGACCTGATGAGCCACGACCGTGTGGCGTACGCCTCAGAGGCCGTCAGCGCCGACTTCACGACTGCCAGCCCCAAGATGGTGCAGCACTGGCAGTTCGCGCAGGGCTGGGGCCGGGCCGAGCATAACGTGTACCTGCCGTTAGGGGACGTCACCTACCGCCGTACCCTGGAAAGCAGCGTCCTGCAACGCTACGAACTCCACGTGGCGACGCCGGTGACCAGCCAGTAAAGCTGGCCTGGAGGGGTGCGCGGCTGCTATACTCCCGGCTGCGCGCTCGTAGCTCAGCTGGATAGAGCGGCCCCCTCCTAAGGGGCAGGTCTCGCGTTCGAATCGCGACGAGCGCACCACGTCCAGTGCGGAGAAAACCCCCGGTGAAGGCCGGGGGTTTTCGGCAATTTGTGTCGTAGGCCCCTGGCGGTCGACGTTCCCGAAGCGGGCCCCACCAGGCCACCTCACGAGATTGAGCGACATGGTCGTGCGGTGGGCCGTACTTCCCAGCGCTGGCACGCCGGGGCCTGCGCCAGGAGCACCGGGCAGGAAGGTCAGTGACTTCCCGGGCACAGCGCAGCGGCAGGGAGGTGATGCGGAGGGTTTGTACCCTCCGCGTCACCTCCCTGTTACGCTCTTCCACTGCAGTGGGGTGAAGCTGGGGCCTACAGCAGTTCCCTGACCACCTTCGTCACGTTTTCCACGCTGAACCCGAACTTTTCAAACAGGACGCTGGCAGGAGCCGACGCGCCGAAGGTGTCCATGCCAATCACGGCCCCGTCGGTGCCCACCCACTCGTACCACGGCGTCTTGCTGGCGGCTTCAATGGCCACCCGCTTCACACCGGGAGTCAGCACCGAGTCGCGGTAGGTGGCGTCCTGCTCACGAAAGGCTTCCATGCAGGGCATGGACACCACGCGCGCTTGAATGCCGTCGCCCGCAAGCGCCTCGGCAGCGCTGAGCGCAAGGCTCACTTCCGAGCCCGAGGCAACCAGAATCACGGCCGCCTGCCCGCCCTCAGCGTCGCGGACCACATACGCGCCTTTGCGAACGCCTGCGTGGTTGCGGGGCAAGATGGGCAGGTCCTGACGAGAGAGGGCCAGCGCCGTGGGACCCTTGTCATGTTCCAGTGCCATCTGCCACGCGGCGGCCGTCTCGTTGGCGTCGGCGGGGCGGATCACGCGGGCGTTCGGCACGGCCCGCAGCATGGCGAGCTGCTCGATGGGCTGGTGGGTGGGGCCGTCTTCACCCAGACCGATGGAATCGTGGGTCAGCACGTAGGTAACGGGCTGAAACTGAATGGCCGAGAGGCGGAAGGCGGGCTTGAGGTAGTCTGCGAACACCAAGAAGGTGCCCACAAGCGGGCGCAGACCCCCGTACAGCGATAGACCGTTGGCCGCTGCCGCCATGCCAAACTCGCGCACCCCGAAATAGACGTTGCGGCCCCCATAGTTGCCGGGCTCCAGCGTGCCGCCGTCCTTGATCGTCGTTTTGGTGCTGCCCGACAGGTCCGCGCTGCCGCCCATCAGGCCGGGCACCACCTTGGCGAGCGCATTAATCACTTCGCCGCTGGCGTTGCGCGTCGCCACCCCCTTGCTGCCCACCTCATAGGAGGGCAGGGCGTCGGCGAGGTTCTCGGGCAGCTTGCGGGCGAGCAGGGCGTCTACCTCGGCCCCGAGTTCAGGATGTGCGGCGCGGTAACGCTCCATCAGCGCCTGCCACTCGGCCTCCTGGGCCTGACCGCGCTCACGGGCATCCATGTGGGCCTTCACGCTGTCGGGCACGGTAAAGGGCGGATAGGTCCAGCCCAGGGCCTCCTTGGTGGCCGCCACGCCCTCTGCGCCCAGCGGCTCGCCGTGGGCCTTGCTCGTGCCCGCGCGGGGGCTGCCGAAGCCGATCACTGTGCGCACCTGAATCAGGGTGGGCTGCGCTGCGTTGCCCTGGGCCTGACGAACGGCCCGCTCGATCTCGCCCAGATCGTTGCCGTCGGCCACCTTCAGCACTTCCCAGCCGTAGGCGAGGAAGCGGGCAGCGGTGTCCTCGGACTCGGCCTTGTCGGTGGCGGTGTCGAGCTGCACGTGGTTGTCGTCGTGCAGCCAGATCAGCTTGCCGAGCTTCAGGTGCCCGGCGAACGCGGCGGCCTCGTGGTTGATGCCCTCCTGCAGGTCACCATCACCCAAAATGGAATAGACGTAATTGCCAAAGATGGGCAGCTCGGGGCGGTTGTAACGCGCGGCGAGGTGATGTTCGGCCATTGCCAGGCCCACGCTCATGGCCGCGCCCTGGCCCAGCGGTCCGGTGGTGGCGTCCAGGCCCTTGGTGTGGAAGAACTCCGGGTGACCGGGCGTCTTGCTGCCCCACTGGCGGAAACGCTTGATGTCCTCCAGCGGCATGTCGTAGCCGGTGAGGTGCAGCAGCGAGTAGATCAGCATGGAGGCGTGCCCCGCCGACAGCACAAAGCGGTCCCTGCCCGGCCATTCGGGGTTTTGCGGGTTGTGGCGCAGGAAGTTCTGCCACAGCACGTAGGCCATCGGAGCCATACCCAGCGGCGCGCCAGGGTGCCCACTGTTGGCGGCCTGCACGGCGTCGATGGCGAGCGTGCGGATGGTGTTAACGCTCAACTGCGCTACGGCCTGCTGTTCGGCACTCATGAGGGCCAGTGTACCGGCTGCGGGCGAAGTGGGCCGAAGAGGAGTGCGGGAGTCGTCTTCACAGCGGCGATGAAGAGCCGGTCAGCACGTCCTCCACCACCTCTCGTAGCTGTGCGGAGCCGAGCCCGGCGGCCAGCAATTGCTCCAGCAGCGTTCGCAATTCGCGCAGACCGGCCTCCTGCTCCAGCCTTCCCTGCCATGCGCCCGCCGCCACCACCGTGCCTGCCCCGGCCCGGTTCTCGGTCAGGCCCGCGCGCCCCAGCGCCGCGTACACCCGGCTGACGGTGCCCGGCGCGAGGTTCAGTCCGGCGGCCAGCGTCCGCACCGGGGGCAGCGCCTGGCCAGGCCGCAACTGTCCCCGTGAAATCGTTTGCCCGATGGCCTCCTGAAGCTGGAGGTAGAGGGGCACATTCCTCGTCAGGTCAAGGGTCTCCGTCCACTCACGCAGCAGCGCCGCTTGCCCGTCCGACCGTTCCATGCGGCGAGGGTGCGGCGCGGGGGCCGCCGCTGTCAAGCGTGCCCCACGAGAAAGAGACGCACCCCACCTCAAAGGGCGGGGTGCGCGAGACGAGCAGATTCTGGGGATACTCCGGTCCGGGGAACAAGCACACCGATGGCGCTTCCATTCCGGTGAGGGCAGAATACGGCTGGGACGTAATCATGTCAAGCGGCTATGTGAATGTGATCTGAGTATGAATCGCGGTGCATACGCCGTTTCTCCGTGGAATGGCAGGCGTTTGGGTCTGCGGGAGACGCATATGCAGGAGTAAGCCATCCGGCCTATCGCCTGGATTGGCCTTCGTCACAGGTCTTCGGCAGGATGGCGCTATGCCTGTTCTCTCCGCCGTGCACACGCGCCCCGCCATACCTGACGACGCCTTTCTGGCTGTGCTTTTGCGAAATAGCGTCAGCGAGCCGCACTTCCACAGCACGGCGGCAAAGCTTGCCGCTGCCCTGTCGCGAGAGGACCACGGTTATGTGGTCGCCGAACAGGGCGGGCGGTTACAGGGCCTGGGCTCGCTGTGGCTGCCGGACTTCCACCCTTTCCACGGCTGGGTGGGTTTGAACCTGCATCCGGACCACCGGGAAGACGGGACAGCCCAGTCGCTGCTGGAGCGACTCTCGGCCCGGGCCCGTGCGGCTGGCCGGACCCACCTGTGGACCAGCGTGCGCGAGGATTACCTGCCCGCCCAGCCGGACCTGCCCGCCCTCGGCTTTCGCGAGGTTCACCGCACCTTCGGTGGGGGCTTTCACCTGAAGGGGTGGCAGGCCGACACCAGGTGGCTGGAAGCGGGATCGGCGGAGCGGGGCTACCGTCTGGAACCCGCCGCCCCCTGGCAGGGCGACGCCCGCCTGTCCAACCTCTATGCCGTGACCCGGGAGGACAAGGTGAGCGCTCCACCCACCATCCCGCCAGCGGGGGAGACGGTGACCGATGACGACGGCCTCTGGCAGGCCGCCTTCGCGGCGTGGCACGGGGACGAACTGGTGGGACTCGCCGTGCCCGAGCGCTCGGGGCTGGGGGCCTGGAACGCGGTGCTGACTGTTCATCCGCAGCATCGCCGCCGTGGACTGGGAACGGCCCTGCTGGCGCACGTCGCGCGAAGGCTTCAGGCTGAGGGGATGGGCTTTCTGAACGTGGCGGGCAGCGCGCGGGACCGGGCGTACCTGGGTGTGCTGCGGCGGCTGGGGGCGAACATCGAACCCGACTGGACCGCCTGGGAGCGCGAGGCTTGAACGTCCGGCCCTTTCTCAACTCGGATGCCCCCATCGCCGCCCACCTCACGACCGAAAGCGTGCGCGGCCAGTGGGTATATCTCCCCGAGCAATTCGGGGAGAGCCGTGATCCCCGGCGAATCCGCCTGGTGGCCGAGCGGGCGGGCGGGGTAATCGCCACCGCGTCCTTTCAGCCCTTCGCCCCCGGCAGCCCAGACGCCCTGCGGCTCGATTTTGCGGGGGACGCGGCAGCCTTCACGCCCCTGTACCTCGCCCTGCTGGTGCGGCTGCCCACGGGCTTTTCCCGCCTGCTGGGCGTGACCCGCGAGGACTGGCCGGAAGTGATGCACTTTTTCCACGCGGCAGGATTTCGCAATGCCTGGCAGTCGTGGGGTGCGCACCTGGACCTGACGGCTTTCGGCGCGGCCCCCTTTCAGCCCCTCGAAGAAAAACTCTTTCTGCAGGGGTACGAGGGAGAGCGGTTGAGAGAAGACGCCCCGGAGAGCGACTGGGAAGCCCTGCACGCCCTCTACCGAATCGGGTTGAAGGACGCCCCCCGCAATCCCACCACCACGCCGGATCCCCTGACCCGGGACGGTTTACGTGAGGTGATTCTGCGTGAGGAAGCGGCGTTTGTCATCCGCTTCCGGGGAGAGCCCATTGCCAGTACCCGGCTGACCCTGCGAACCGCTGCAGTCGAGAGCGAGCAGACCGTCTCTCATCCTATGCACAGAAAGAAGGGGGTGGCGACTGTTCTTAAGGCGGCGGCCCTCACCTGGGCGCGGGATCAGGGCTACGGCCGGGCAGAGACGGGCGGTACGGTCCTGAATTTGCCCATGCTGCGCGTGAATTCTCGCCTTGGCTACCGTCCGGAGCCCATGTGGATCACGTGGGAAAGGGAGCTGCAGCGGTGAGGCGGGGCTTCAGTTGAAAGGGGGGGGGAAGTAAGAACACGTTCAGAGATTTAAAAGTATATTAAAGCCATGCACAACCTGAACCTCGAAGAGCTGGTGGCGTACTTCTTCCACGCCCAGGAAGGTCTGGAGCAGGGCTACCAACCCGTTGACTTCGTTCGCCTGATTGAGGACCTGGGGCTGGAAAGCGCCAACGCGCTGCGCCACGAGATCGTCGGCCAGCTCGCTGGAGGCCGCCGCCTTCAGGTGATCCAGGCCGAACTCGCCGCCTGAACCTTTCTGCCGCACCCTTTCAGCCCCGCTTTCCGGCGGGGTTGTTTCGTTTTCCGCGCAACTGACCCCGGAGGGGTCCGGGGCCAGAGCAGGTGGGTGAGCGCTACTTTTTCGGTGTGTACTGTTTCAGGCCGCCCGCCTGCTCGAACTCGGCCTGAAGCCCGGCCAGGGGTCTGGCAGGTAGGCTTTTGGGATCGCCGGGCAGGGTGTGCGCGTAGAACTCCAGGGCATCGGGGTAGCCGTCACCATCCGCGTCGGCCTTCTTCTGAAGCACGCTGTACAGCACCGCTCCGAATTTGGCTCCCGGCTGCTCACGGAAGCCCGCGCGCAGGCTCTCGCCGAATGGGTTCCAGCCCTGCCCCCCCTGCGGGCGCGTGTGGCACGTCGTGCAGGGCATGACCTTGCCCGAGTATTCCCACAGGGGATCACCTTTGTCGTAGCCGAGCTGGTGGGCGGCGGTGAGGCGGTAGCGGGGCATGGACAACGCCACTGGAGCGGAGAGGGCCACCAGCCCCGCGAGGAGGCCCCCCAGCGTCCGCACGCCTACGCCAGCCATCCGGGCCCCGTGAAGTCGCCGCGCAGAATGTCGCTGGCGTCCAGGTTCAGCCACTTCGTCAGGGCCTCGGCATACACGCCCCGGAAGTCCTGCTTGTACTTGATGTCACCCTCCGAGAGGTCTTCGAGGTCCGGGCTGTTGCCGTGAACGCCCCCCTTCACGTGCCGGCCCAGCGCAAACATCACGCTGCCCTGGCCGTGATCCGTGCCCGCGCTCGCGTTTTCGGCCACCCGCCTCCCGAACTCCGAAAAGCCCATCACCACGGCCTGGTCCGCCAGGCCCTGCGTTTCCAGGTCTGCCTGAAAAGCGGCCAGGCCCGAGGCGAGTTGACTCAGGAGCCCGTCTTGCTCGGCCCGCTGGCCCGCGTGGGTATCGAAGCCGCCCAGCGAGACGTACAGCACGCGCTGGCCGATGCCCGAGGCAATCAGCCGGGCGGCATCGCGCAGACTGGCGGCGAACTTGCCCTCGGGGTATTTCGCGCCCGCCTTATACCGGGAGACGCGCTCCTGCACCTTTTTCGTGTTGCTGAGCATCTGGCGGGTGGCCCGCTGAAGGTAGGCTGCCTCGCCCGTGCGCGGCGTGCTCAGCAGGGTGGAAAAGGCGTGTTCCAGCCCTGCCGGGACCTTCACCTGAAAGTTGTCCACCCCGTCGATGGAAGGCAGCGCGAAGTTGGCAGACTGCAAGGCCTGAGGCGTGGTGCCACCGATGTTGGAGGCGCAAAAGGGATCCCCGATCTTCTCGGCCACGCGCCCGATCCAGCCTTCCGCCTGCGCCTGTGAGGGATCGGCGGTGTGCCAGATTGCCATAGAGGTGAAGTGTGAGCGGTTGGGATTGGGGTAACCCACGTTCTCCATCCAGGCGAGGTGCCCCTGATCCCACAGTTGCGTCAGGGGCCGCAGCGCCGGGTGCATCCCGAGTTCGGGGGTGAGGGTCAGCACGTCCTTTTTGGGAATGGCAATGTTGGGCCGCGCGGCGTAGTACGCGCCGTTGGCGTAGGGCACCAGGGTGTTCAGCCCGTCGTTCCCACCGGTGAGCTGAATGACCACCAGCGTCTTATCACCGCCCGCCTGTGTGGCCGCCCGCGCCAGAAACCCGGGCATCCCACTCGTGGCGGCAACGGCGAGGGCGGAGTATTTGAGAAATTCACGTCGGTCCATAGGTGTCCCTCCGGGACAGGGATGAGGGCTTGGGCGTGAGAAACGGGGAAGGGCTTTTTCCCAGTCCCCACGCCCAGAACCCAACCCCGTTCAAGCGAGTTGAAACTCCGGGCTGATGAAGGTCAGGTACGTCCGCTGCCTGGCGTTCAGGCCGTCCAGCGCTGCGCGCAGCAGGCCCCGCTCGCTGCCCAGCAGGGCGAGCGAATCGGGAGCTTCCTTCAGTTCGGGGGCCGTTTTGCCCAGGGTCAGGGCCGCCGCCACCTGCATCCGCGTGAGGAGGGTGGAGTCGTTGATCCATTCGCGTCCGCCGTCCCAGCCCTTCACGGTCTCGGGCTGCAGGAGGAGTTGCCCCATCCTGCCGGCAGTCTGGGTTAAGTTGATAATCTGCTTGGCCCCGAGCCCTGGCCCTCCGAGCGCCCGCACGGCGCCCACGATGAACTCTACCGGGCTGCGGATGATGGCGGCGCGGCTGCTGTAAAAGGCTTCGCTGGACAGCAGTTCTTCCAGTACAGTGCGGACGTCGCCCTTCGTTCTCCGCCAGGTCTCGGCACTGGCGGTGACGGACCCCTCGTCTGGGGTATCGGCCACGAAGGCGCGGTGCAGCTTGCGCGACACGAAGGCGGCGGTCTGCGGGTGCGAGGCGGCCAGGCGCACGATGTCCTCGCCGCCCAGGTTGCCCGATCTGCCCAGGTAGGCCTTTTGTCCCGCGTCGTGCCGCTCGCGCTGAAAGACGAAGTGGGGGGCCTGCAGGAAGTTGTCGTTGCCTCGCCCGCCCTCGTAGGTCCAGCCAGTCAGGGCCCGCGCGCCCTCGCGCACGTCGTCTTCCGTGTAATGCCCGATGCCGGTGGTAAACAGTTCCAGCAACTCGCGGCTGAAGTTCTCGTTGGGTTTGCCCTTCTTGTTCTTGTCGTTGTCGAGGTAGTCCAGCATCGCCGGGGACTGGGCCACCGCCAGGGCGAACGCCGCGAAGTCGGTGGGCGCGGCGTGGACACGCAGCAGGTTCAGATACTGCGTCAGCGCCGGGATGTTCCGCACCTTATCCGTGCCGATCACGAAGTGGTTGCTCCAGGTCAGCGCCAACTTCTCGCGCAGGGGATGGGGACCGTAGAGCATCTCGAACAGCCACCCGGCGCGGGTGAGCTGAATGCCTGCCCCAGGAGTGGCCGCCTGCGAGGGATCGAAGGGATTGCCGGGCGCGCGGGCGTCGCCGAAAGCGAGCAGCTTGCGCACGGCCTGGCGGGCGTCCTGCCCCGTGAGGGCGCGAATCTGGGCCTCCGGAGCTCCGAAGGACGTGCGCCGCAGCAGGTGCGCGGCGTCCTCGGGGGTGAGCTTGCGGGAAAGGGGGGTCAGGGACATGGGCACTCCAGGGCAGGGTCAGGAGGGTGAAAGAAAGGGACTTCAATCTTTAGAGTCGGTGGGAGGCAGAAAAGTTCCCAGCGGCGTGTCGTCCACCCGCCGAATGCCGGAGAGGGCGGCTTGGAGGTCTGTGCCCGGCAGGTTGCCCACCAGCCACACGAAGCGTCCCCCCACTTGCCGGGAGGCAACGCCGGGGGCGGCGCGAACGCTTCTGGGGGCCAACACCAGCGCGAGCACATTGGCCCCGTCGCCCAGGGTGACCTCCAGACCCCCGGCCTTGCGGGTGGCGACGGCCGTGGGCACAAAGCCGGGCGGTGGCCGTAGCCCGGGCAGTGCGGCGCGCAGCGCTGCGCCCAGGCCAGAGGGAACGCCCGGCACCTTGAGCGTCCGCGCCGCGAGCCTGGGCTCGATCTGCGTGAAGGTGGCCCGCCGCGCCAGCGTGCCGTCCGGCATCCGTTCCTCGAAAGCGAGCGGCACATTCCACGTGCGGTCCACCCACAGGGTCCAGCGCGCTGCCTGCCCCACCTTCGGCACGAGGGCGAAGCGGGTCACGTCCCGCCCCGCCACCGGGGACGCAGGTTGCTGCGTGACGTTGAAATTCTTGCCCAGCAGCGCCGGACGGAAGGGCACCGTGGGCAGCACCGATGCCAAACGGGTGGGCACCTCGCGGGGTGGGAAAAAGACGCTGACCTCCACAGTCCCCCGGGCTGTGTGCGTCCGCGCCTGCCGCAGCACCGCCGTCAGATCGTCCAGATCGCTCGCCCCCGCTGTGACCGGCAGCAGGGCCACGAGCCACGCCCCCCGCCTCACCAGCCCTCTCCCAGCACGCCCTGATAGGCGTCGTAGGCGGCGCTGGTGGGCAGCTCGGGTGAGGGCCGCACCATCAGGGCCCCCGTCAGCACCGCCGCCGAGGCGAGCAGGGCTGGCCACCATACGGCCCGTCGCGCAGCGGGAAGGGGACGAAGTGGAGGCGAAGCGCCGGGCACTTCTGCCAAATTCGCCCGGTGCCAGGCCAGAAACCGCTCAGCGGCCCCAGCATCGGCGGGCGTTTCCTCCCGCACTCGCCCGAACAACTCGTCCAATTCACGTTCATTCATGGTTGTCCCCACCCTTTGCCGCTGGCCTTTTGCTCTTTGCCGTCCGCCCTCTGTCCCTCTTCATGGCGTCACCCCATTCCGCGTCAGTAGCGCCCGCAGCGCCGCCCGCCCCCGGCTGATGCGGCTCTTGACCGTGCCCACCTCCACGCCCAGCACCTCGGCAATTTCGGCGTATTCCAGCCCGCTCAGTTCGCGCAGGGTCACGGCGTAGCGCTGTTCGGGCGGCAGCTGGCGCATGGCCGCCGCCAGGCGGGCGCGCAGATCCGCCTGCTCTCCCGCGTGCGCGAGGTCGTGGGGAGCCACGGGCTCGGGGGCGTCCTCCAGCGCGAGGTGCGGGCGGGCTGACAAGACCTTGCGGCAGGCGTTGAGGGTGACGCGGTGCAGCCAGGTGCTGAACTGCGCCTCGCCCCGAAAGCCCGCGAGGTGGCGGTAGACGCTGATCCAGACCTCCTGAACCACGTCGTCCGCCGCCCCCGGCCCCACCGTCCCCGCTGCAAGGCGGTGGACCCCGCCCGCGTGCCGCCGCACGAGCGCCTCGAAGGCCGCCTCCCGGTGGGGTCCGGGACGCGCGGCCAGGGGCACGAGTTGGGCATCGGGAAGGGTATTCAGGAGCACCTCAAGGGGTTAGAGTCACGCAACTGGGCAAAAGTTCCCTGAGGGGAAACGCCTTCTGCCCGCCCCTTTCCTTGAATCCCGTTTTAGCCCCGCCTAAACTGGGCGACATGACGGCCCGCGCCCTGTCCCCCTCTGCCGAGGATTACCTCAAGCACCTGTACCTGCTGGGGCAGACGGAAGCGGGACCGGGCGGCAAGGTCAATACCCAGGCCCTGGCGGAGGCGTTGGACGTGATGCCCGCCAGCGTGACCGGAATGCTGCGCAAGCTTAGCGAGCAGGGGCTGGTGTCGCACGCGCCGTACCAAGGAGCCAACCTGACCGCCGAGGGCCAGCGGGTTGCCCTGGAGGTGCTGCGCCACCACCGCTTGCTGGAACTGTTTCTCCACCGGGCGCTGGGCGTGCCGCTCGACGAGGTGCACGAGGAGGCCGAGCGGCTGGAACACGCCCTGTCCGAGCGGCTCGAAGCCCGCATTGCGGCGTGGCTGGGAGACCCCACCCATGACCCCCACGGCGACCCCATCCCCACGCTGGCAGGCGAGCTGCCCACCCGCGCTGAGCGCCGCCTGACCCAGCTGGCCCCCGGCGAGACGGGCACCGTGGCGCGCGTGCCGGGTGACGACGCCGCGCAGTTGCGGGCGCTGGTGCAGGGCGGGCTGACCCCCGGGGTGACGGTGACGGTGCGGCAGGTGGACGCGGCGCTGGGCACGTTGACCCTGGGATTGCCGAATGGACCGTCCCTCACGCTCGCCCTCGCCGTGGCGGCGCAGGTGCAGGTTCACGGCGAACTGTCCCCAGCGTGAGTGCCCCACCTCCAGCAGCACTTCGGGCGGAGGACCGTTCTCCCTGGCAGCGTCACCTCGCCGCGGCGCACCTCGCCCTGACCTTCCTGACCACCCTGCCCCTGCCGCACGTCCGTGAGGTGCGGCAGGGTGACTTTGCCCGCGCGAGCGCCTACTATCCGCTGGCGGGTTACGCCGTGGGCGGCCTGGTGGCGCTGGCGCTGTGGCTGCCGCTGCCCCTGCCGGGTGGGGTGCGCGCGGCGCTCGCGGTGGGGGCGTGGTTGCTCGTGACGGGAATGCTGCATTTCGACGGGTTGGTGGACAGCGCCGACGCCCTGTTCGCGGTGAAAAGCCCGCAGCGGCGGCTCGAGATTTTGCAGGACGTGCATATCGGGGCCTTTGGGCTGGCGACGGGCGTCCTGGCTCTGCTGACGCTGTGGAGCCTTCTGGCCGCGAACATCCCCGCTTACGCGCCCCTCGTGGCGGCGGTGGTGGCGCGCATGCTCGTCCTGCTGCCCATGAACCTGTACCCGGCGGCCCGGCAGGAATCACTGGGAGCCCGTTCGCGCGAGGGGCGCTGGGGGGCGGCCCTCGCGCTTGCCCTGCCCGCCCTGCTGCTGCCGGGGGCGTGGGGGGCGGCGCTCACCGCGCTGATCGGGGTGTTGCTCGCGGCGCGGTTCGCGGCCTCCCGGTTGGGTGGGGGCCTGAGCGGCGACGTGTACGGGCTGCTGATCGTGACGGGCGAACTGCTGGCGATGGGGTTCTTCGGGTGGGGCCGGGGGGGTTAGGGGCAGTTTGGGCGGCTGGCCGCTCCCTGAGGCGCTAACATCAGGGTCCAGAGAATGTGGGAAACCCGCCCCGGTGGTTGCCCAGGCGGTGTTCCCCTCCGGCCCGACGCCTCCGCCTGCCCTTCCCAGACCGAAGATGACCGCGTCCCTGCCTCCTTTCCCTTCCCCCTTCCCACGGGCCCAGCGCTGCGCCGTGCCTCCATCCCCTCCTGCCGGGACGCCGCCCCGGGGAACCGGGAGCCCACCATGAAACCTGCCTCTCAACTGACCCTGCACCTCGTTCGCCACGCCCCCACCGCCCCCAACGCCGAGCGCCGCTACCCCCGCGCCGACGAGGACGCGCCCCTGTCCGAAGAGGGCCGCGCCGTCGCCGCCGCGCTGCGCCTGCCCCCGGGGGCGGTGGCCCTGACCTCGCCCAGCCTGCGCTCGCGCGAGACGGCCCAGCTCGCCGGCTTCGGGGAAGTCAAACCGGAGCCTGCCCTCGCCGAAGCCTATTTCGGCGTGATGGCCGGGCGCACCTGGGCCGAGCTGGAGCGCGATTTCGGCAGCACCCCCCGCTTCTGGATCGACGGCCTGGCGGACCCCTCCTCGGACCTGGGCCCCCCGAAGGGCGAGACCGGCCGCGAGTTTCACAAGCGCGTGATGGGCTGGCTTGCGGGACTGCCCCCCACGGGGGAAGTCGCGGCCTTTACGCACGCGGGCACCCTGCACGCCGCCCTGCGCCTCACGGTAGGGCTTCAGGCCGTGGTGGCCCCGCCCGGCACCGTGGTCACCCTGCACCGCGAAGGCGGCCACCGCGAGGCCAAGCGCCGCGAGGGTGGTCTGCGCCTACCCGGCAATTGGTGGCTGTCGGCCCTGGTTCCGCCCCCGGGGTCCGCCGTGGAGCGGGGCAGTTGAACCCCGGCCTGAAGCTCGCCACCTGGAACGTCAATTCGCTGAACGTCCGCCTTCCCCAGGTCCTCGCGTGGCTGGAGGCCGAGCGTCCCGACGTCCTGGCCCTGCAGGAAACCAAGCTGGAGGACAGCCGCTTTCCCGCCGCCTTCGCCGAATTGGGCTACGCCTGCGCCTTTTCCGGCCAGAAAACCTACAACGGTGTGGCGCTCGTGTCCCGCCTGCCGCTCGAAGACGTGCAGATTGGGATTCCCGATTTCGGCGACCCGCAGCGCCGCGTGTTGGCGGCCACCGTGGGAAGCGTGCGGGTGGTGTGCCTGTACGTGCCCAACGGTCAGGCGGTGGGGTCCGAGAAGTACGCCTACAAGCTGGAGTGGATGGCGGCCGCGCGTGACTGGCTCCGCGCTGAATTGGAATCCCATCCGCGCCTCGCTGTGGTGGGCGACTTCAACGTGGCGCCAGAGGACCGCGACGTCCATAGCCCCAAACGCTGGGCCGGGCAGATCCTCGTCAGCGAATCCGAACGGGAGGCCTTCCGCGCCCTGTTGGACCTGGGCTTACGGGACGCTTTTCGCCTGCACGAGCAGCCTGAGCGTGTTTTTTCCTGGTGGCCCTACGGCCGCCTGGGCTTTCCGCGCAACTGGGGGCTGAGGATCGACCACATCCTCGTTTCGGAAGGGTTGGCCGGCAGTTGTCGGGGCTGCGCGGTGGACGCTGGCCCGCGTGGGCATGAGCGGCCCTCGGATCACGCGCCGGTGGTGGCGACGTTCGGCTGAGTGACCGGCCCGGCCTACCAGTCCCCCCACGCGTTTTCGCAAGTCCCGCTCGCCTTCAGCGCTTCACGGGTCCCTCCAGGGGAGAGGTCAGGGGTCAACAAATTCGGAGCCCTCCGCGCGCTGCTCCCTACAGCCTCATCCGCTGCCACCGCCCCGAGGCGAAGCGCCCCAGATACGCCAGCGCCGCGAAGGCGATAAACACCAGCGCCGCGCCCCACGCGCCCGACACGCCGTAGCGGGGAGCCAGGAGGCTCGCGCCCAGCACCATCACGAGCCACGCGCCCACCAGCGTGACGATCAGGCGGAACCGGGTGTCTCCAGCCCCACCCAGCGCGCCTCCCAGCACAATCGCCACCCCGTCCAGCACCTGATACGCCGCCATGATGCCCAGTACCGTGCGCCCCAGCTCCAGCACCTCGGGCGAGCGGCTGAACAGACCGATCAGGGGCCGGGGCAGGGTCAGGAACAGCACCCCGAGCAGGCCCATCAGCGCGGCGGCCACCCCCGCTCCCCGCCAGCCAATGCGCGCGGCGAGGTCCGGGCGGCCCGCGCCGAGCGCCCGTGACAGCAGACTGCTGGTGGCAGACGCGAGCGCGAAGGCGGGCAGGAAGCCCAGGCTGGCGAGCTGGTTGGCGATCTGCGAGGCGGCCAGTTCAGTGGGTCCCAGCCGTGAGATGACCCCCTGGAAGACGGTAAACGCGCCCACCTCGGCCAGCTCGGTAATCCCGGCGGGAAGGCTGATCCGGCCCAGCGCAGCGAGTTCGGACCGGTGGGGCCGTGCCGGACGAAACGGCCCGAAACGGTGGCCATGCAGCCGGGCCAGCAAGGCCACCGCCAGGGCGTTTTGCACCGCGACTGCGATCACCGCCGCCCAGGCCGCTCCGCGCACACCCCACCCCAATCCGAAGATCAGCAACACGGCCAGCGCGGCATTCAGGACCACCACCAGCCAGGCGAGCAGCATGGGCGTGCGGGTGTTGCCCAGCCCAACCATGACCGACAGGGCGGTGCTGCCCAACATGACGAAGGGAATTTCCCACAGCCGGATGTGGGCGTAGGTGCGGGCCGTGGCCGCAACGCTCGCCTCGGGTTTGAGCAGAGCAAAGAGGCCGTCTACCAGCCAGGGGCCGGCCAGGGCCAGCGGCACGCCCACCAGCGCGCAGCCCAGAAAGACGCTCGTCCAGCGCCGCACACCCGCCGCGTTTCCGGCGCCCAGGGCGCGGGCCACGAAGGTAGAGGCCGTGTTGAGGCTGCCGCGAAACAGCAGGACCAGCGTTAGCAGACACAGGCTGGCAAAGCCCACCGCACCCACCTCTACCACGCCGAGGCGGCCCATCAGCAGGGTGTCCGTGAAGCCCACCGCCGTGTAGGCGAGGTTGGACAGCATCAGGGGGCCGGCGAGGCGCAGCAATTCTCCCGTGGTGCCCTGGGGTGGGGCGTGGTGTGGGGAAGTGGGGGCGTCGGCGGACACGCCCGGCACGGTAGCACCTGGGGTTGGGTGAGGTTTGGAAGGTGGGGCAACCCGCGGGGCGCGCCCCACCCTCCACCCCCAGTAAGGAACGGGGAACGTTGCCACCGCTCAGGGCAGGGGCAGTCCACCGAAATGCTCGGCCGCTCCCGACGCTGAAGAACCTGAGGGGCTCGCCCACCGCGGTACCTTTGCCTCTGCTGCTCACCCCTGACCGCTCAGGGCGGACGGCCGACAGTTTCACCTCCCCCCTCTGCTATCCTGACCTCACCTGGGAGCGGGGAAGTCCGGTGAGAGTCCGGCGCTGTCGCGCAACGGTATGCCGCAAGCAGCGGTAAGCCCGAATGCCCCCCGGGAACGCCCCGCCAGGTGCTGTTTCTGCGCAGGGCACCTCTCGCCGTCAGAGGGCCATACCATGAGCTGACTTGCCTTGCCCTGTCCCCGCTCCGGCCCCGGCTGGAACGGGTTTTTCGTGCTCCCGCTCCCGCTGCCGCCTCCACCCTGCACGCCGGAGTCCTCCATGCGTTCCCTGTTTGTGCTGTCCACCCTCGCGCTGCTTTCCAGCGCTGCCGCCACCACATACCCGCTGACCGTCACCGACGACCTGGGGCGTACCGTTACCCTCAAGGCCGAGCCTCGGCGCATCGTCGCCATGCTGCCCTCGCACACCGAGACCCTGTTTGCCATCGGAGCGGGAGACAAGCTGGTGGGGGTGGACAAGTACAGCAACTACCCGAAGGCCGCCACCGACAAATTGCCCAAGGTGGGCAGCGGCTACCAGCCCAACATCGAGGCGATTCTGGCCCTGAAGCCGGACCTCGTGCTCGCCGACGAGTCCACGAATTCGCGCCTGACCGAGAAGTTGGCGGCGGCGGGCCTGACCGTGTACGGCGGTACCGGGCAGACCTACAACGAGGTCTTTCAGAAGATCGGCACGCTGGGGAAATTAACCAACCGCGAGGCCGGGGCGCTGAAGCTGATCACCAAGATGCGCGCCGAACTGAATACCCTCCAGCAGAGCGTCCGGGGCCTGCCCCGCGTCAACACCTACTACGAGATTGACCCCAGCCCCTATAGCGTGGGTCCGAACTCCTTTCTCGGTACGCTGATCGCCAAGGCGGGTGGGCAGACCATCGTTCCGGCCAAGCTGGGCGACTTCCCCAAGCTGGACCCCGAGCTGATCGTGAAGGCCAACCCGCAGGTGATGGTGGGCCTGGAGCTGGACGACGCGAAAAAACGTCCGGGCTGGGCGGGCCTCCAGGCCGTGAAGGCGGGGCGCGTCTACCAGCCCACCGCCGAGGAGAACGACGCCCTCTCACGCCCCGGCCCCCGCCTGGCGCAGGCACTGCGGGCGCTGATCCGCTTCCTGCACCCGGAAGCGCTGAAATGACCGACGCGGACACCGCCGCCCGCCGCGAAGCCGCCATGCGCGAGCTGGCCGAAGCCCGCGAGCAGCACCAGAAGCGGGGAGACGTGACCCGGGGCCGCCGGGGCCTGCTCATCGTCAACACCGGCAAGGGCAAGGGCAAGACCACCGCCGCGCTGGGCCTGATGATGCGCGCCCAGGGCCGGGGCCTGCGGGTACGCATGTTCCAGTTCCTGAAGCACGAGAAGGCCAAGTTCGGCGAACACCGCACCCTGGACCTGCTGGGTATCCCCTACGAGGGCCTCGGCGACGGCTTCACCTGGCGCTCGCGCGATCTGGAGAACTCCGCGAGCATGGCCGCCCACGGCTGGGAACTGGCAAAAGAGGCCATAGAAGCGGGCGAATACGATCTGATCGTTCTCGACGAGTTCACCTACGCCCTCAAGTACGGCTGGGTCCCCTGGCCTGAGGTGGAGGCCACCCTGAAGGCCCGCGATCCCAAGCTGCACGTGGTCATCACGGGCCGCGACGCGCTGCCCGAACTTGTGGCCCTGGCGGACACTGTCAGCGAGATTCAACCCGTCAAGCACGCCTACGAGGCTGGAATCGGCGCGCAGCCAGGCATCGAACACTGATGGGTGACTGGCGACCGGCCGCCGGCTGCTGGCCGCTGTGAACCGTTCCGTGCCCAGACGGCTGGTCCTCACCGCTCCCCACTCTGGCAGCGGCAAAACCACCGTTGCCTCGCTGCTGTGCCTCGCCCTGCGGCGGCGGGGGCTGAAGGCCGCGCCCTTCAAGCTGGGGCCGGATTACCTGGACCCCACCCACCTGTCCAGGGCCGCGGGGCGGCCAGCACGCAACCTGGACTCATTTCTGCTCACGCCGGAGCGGCTGCGAACCCTCTTCGCCCGTGCCTCGCTGGACGCCGATATCTGCGTGCTGGAGGGGGTGATGGGCCTGTACGACGGCCGGGACCCTGCCAGCGACGCCCACTCCACAGCGGACCTCGCCCGCTTGCTGGAGGCCCCGGTGGTGCTGGTAATTGACGCTGCGGGCAGCGCGCGGACCGTGGCGGCGGTGGCGCAGGGGCTCCGTTCCTTTGGGCCGGACCTCAACGTGGTGGGCGTGATTCTCAACCGGGTGGCGGGAGAGCGGCACGCCGCCCTGTGTGAGGTGGCGTTGACGCAGATCGGGCTGCCTACCCTGGGCTTCGTCTCCCGTGACGAAGCCCTGCACCTGCCCGCACGGCACCTGGGGCTGCTCCGCGCCGAGCAGGCGAGCTGGGACGAGGGAGAGGCCTTGCGGGCCGCCGCCAACCTGAGGCTGGACGCATTGCTTGAAGCGGCCCACGCTTCGGCGCTGCCCGTGCCCACGCTCCCGGTCCGGGCCACCCAAACCCGCGCCCGCATCGCCTACGCGCTGGACGAGGCGTTTCACTTCTACTACCCCGACGCCCTGGACGCCCTGCGGGACGCCGGGGCTGAGCTGATCCCCTTCAGTCCCCTGCGCGACGCGGGGGTGCCCATGGGAGTGGGGGGTGTGCTGCTGGGCGGAGGCTACCCGGAGGCGCACGCAGCGGAGCTGAGCGCGAACGTGTCCATGCGAACGGCCATCCGCGACTTCGCCGGCAGCGGACGCCCCGTGGTGGGCGAATGCGGCGGCCTGATGTACCTGGGTGAGACGCTGGAAGACCCCACCGGGCAGGTGTTCGGGATGTGCGGCGTCATTCCCTACCGCACCCGCATGTCCCCGCGCCTCACCCTGGGTTACCGGGAGGCGGCGGCGCTGACCGCTTCTCCTCTGGCCCCCAGCGGCGCTGTGCTGCGCGGGCATGAGTTTCACCACAGCGTACTGACCCACGCGCCGAGCCACCCGGCCTACACCTGGACGGACCACGTGGGAGCAGGGGTGAAGGAGGGGTATGCCCAGGGCAACGTCCTCGCCAGTTACCTGCACGTGCACCTGGGAGCGGACGACGCGCTGGCGGCGCGGCTGGTGGAGGCGTGTTTGTGAGGCGGTCAGCGGGAAGGCGACGGGCCCTGCTCCTGGCCCTCGCCGCGGACGCGCTGGGGGAACCTCCGGCGCGGGTGCACCCCGTCGTGTGGATGGGGCATTACCTGGGAGGAGCGCGCGAGGGATGGAGGGCCACGTCGCCCGGAGCGCAGAGGTGGGAAGGGGGGCTGACCTGGGCCCTCGGCGCGGGGTTGGCGGCGGGTGGAGGACGGTTGGCCAGGGCCTTGCCCGGTGGGTGGCCCGTGCAGGGAGTCCTCCTCAAGCCGCTGCTGGCGCGGCGGGCACTGTTTGGCGCGGTGGGGGAAGTTCACGCGGCCCTGTCCGCCGGTGATCTCCCCGAGGCCCGGCGACTGCTGGCCTGGCACCTCGTCAGCCGGGACACGGGCGAACTGAACGCGGCAGAGGTGGCGGGAGCGTGTATCGAGAGCCTGGCCGAGAACCTGTCAGACAGTGTGGTTGCGCCGCTGCTGTGGTTCCGGGTGGGGGGCCTCCCCCTGGCCGCGCTCTACCGCTACGCCAACACCGCTGACGCCATGTGGGGCTACCGCACGCCCGCGCTGGAGGACGCTGGAAAGGTGGCCGCCCGCGCTGACGATGCGCTCAACCTCGCCCCCGCCCGCCTGACGGCGCTGTGTGCGGTGGGGGCCGCCTGCCTCGCAGGACTGGGCGGTCCCGGAGCGTGGCGCACCTGGCGGCGGGACAGGCGCAAAACGGGCAGTCCGAATGCTGGACACCCCATGAGCGCCTTTGCGGGCGCACTCGGCGTCCGGCTGGATAAGCGCGGCGTGTACGTGCTGAACGCGGGTGGGCGGGCAGCGGAAGCCGCCGACATTCCGCGGGCCCTGCGCCTCGCCCGCCTGACGCTGGGGCTGGCGGTCTTGTCCCTGCTGGTGGGCAGACGCCGTGACTGACCTGCCGCCCCTGCTGCCCCGTGCTCCGCACGGTGGGCCGTCTGCCGCTCCCTTCAGGGGACTGGATTTCAGCGTGAACGCCAATCCGCATGGCCCCAACCCAGCGCTGGTGCGGGCGCTCGGAGAAGCCGATCACGCGCATTACCCGGACCCCACGTATGCGGCGGTCCGTGAACGGCTGGCTGCGTGGCACGGCGTGGCCCCCGGCGAGGTGGCCCTGTCCGTCGGCGCGTCGGACCTGCTGCACCGGCTGGTGCGTGCCTTTCTGCCTACCGGAGGAACGCTGCTCAGCCTCTACGCGCCCTTCGGAGAGCTGGGGCGGGCGGCAGCGCTGGGCCGGGCGCAGGTGGAGGTGGTGACCGAGATGCCCGGGGTCCTCCCTGCCGGGGCGCGCCTCGTCTACGTGGGCCACCCCCACAATCCCACCGGGCACAGCTTGAGCGGAGTGGAGTTGGAGGCCCTTGCGCAGGTCTGCGCGGCCTCGGGCGCCCTTCTCATCCTCGACGAGGCGTATGCACCCTTTGTGCCCGAGCAGGGCGTTCCCCTCGCCCCGTCCCTCGTCCGCCTGCTCTCGCCCGGCAAGGCGCACGGCCTGGTTGGGGCCCGCCCCGCCTACGCCCTCGCTGCGCCGGAAATCGTCGCGCGGCTGGACAACCTCGCGCCCGCCTGGCATCTGCCCGCGGGAACGGCGGCGGTGCTGGCTGCCCTGCCTGACGCCGGGGCCTTTCTGGAGCGGACCCTGCCGCTGGTGCGGCGGGATGCGGGGGCGCTGGCGCAAATGCTGGGTCACTCGGGATGGGTAGAGCACCGCGGCACGCCCTATATGACCCTGGAGGTGGGAGACGCGGCGGGCGTCGCGGCCGCCCTGCTGGCAGAGGGCGTGAAGGTACGGAACTGCGTGAGCTACGGTTTTCCGGACCGCATCCGCGTCTCCACCCGCCTGCCGGAGGAGAATGGGCGGCTGATGGAGGCGCTGCGGAAGGTGCTGAGGGAGGCGAAGCGTGGGTAAGGCGATTATGATTCAGGGCTGCACCAGCAATGCGGGCAAGAGTTATCTGGCGGCGGCGCTGTGCCGGGCGCTCTCGAATGAGGGCCTGCGCGTCGCCCCCTTCAAGGCCCAGAACATGAGCAACAACGCGGGGGTGACTCCAGCGGGCCTGGAGATGGGCCGTGCCCAGCTCGTGCAGGCGCAGGCGGCAAGGGTGGTGCCCGACGTGCGCATGAACCCGGTGCTGCTCAAGCCCGAGGCCGACACCCGTTCCCAGGTGGTGCTGCTGGGCCGTGCGAACCCCGAACTGACGGCGCTGGGATGGCGCGAACGCAAGGCGCACCTGTGGCCCTTTGTTCAGGAAGCCCTCCACAGCCTGCTGGAGGGGTATGACGTGGTGGTGATCGAGGGCGCGGGAAGCCCGGCGGAGGTGAACCTGCGCTCCAGCGACATCGTGAACATGCGGGTGGCGCTGGAGGCGCGCGCCCCGGTGCTGCTCGCCTGTGACATCGACCGGGGCGGAGCTTTCGCACACCTGCTGGGCACCTGGCATTGCCTGACGCCTGAGGAACGCGCCACGCTGAAGGGCTTTATCCTCAACCGCTTTCGGGGTGATCCGCGTCTGCTCGCCCCCGCACCGCAGTGGCTGGAGGAACAGACCGGGGTGCCGACGGTGGGTGTGGTACCGATGCTGGATATTCCTTTGCCGGAAGAGGACGGCGCATGGCTGCCCGAAGGGCCGGGTGGAGCGAGAAGCGAAAGGCAGGCCGGGACGCCCCGATCTGCTCCTGACAGCGGCTTCGTCGCCATCGCCCGCCTGCCGCGCGTATCCAATCTGGACGAGTTCGCGTCGCTGGGACACCTCGCGCGCTGGGTCACGTCACCCGCCGAGCTGGAAGGGGCGCGGGCCGTCATCCTTCCCGGCAGCAAGAGCACCGCCGCCGACCTCGCGTGGCTGCGGGCAACGGGGCTGGCGGCAGCGGTGACGCACGCGGCCCGGGGGGGTGTTCCAGTGCTGGGCATTTGCGGAGGGTTGCAGATGCTCGGCCACACGCTCACCGACACGCACGGGGTAGAGGGTGGGGGAGAGGTCCTGGGCCTGGGCCTGCTGGACTTGGGCACTGAATTCGCCGTGGACAAGACCACCCGCCTGACCACCGTCGTCGACGGGGAAACGGGCTTGGCGCTGCGGGGCTACGAGATTCACCACGGCCAGACCAGGGCGGGGCCAGGCGTGCAGGAACTCGCGCCCGGCCTGCTGTGGCGCAGCGGCAACGTGCGCGGCACCTACCTTCACGGCCTGCTGGAAAATCCAGCCTATCTGGAGCGTTTTCTGGGCTGGTCTGCCCTGACGCCCCCTGCGGCGCTGAACAGTCTGGATGCCCGCCTGGACGCCATCGCCGACCGGGTCAAGGCCAATCTGGACTGGGGCCTGGTACGGGGATGGCTGTGATTGTGTTCGTTACCGGAGGGGCGCGTAGCGGCAAGAGCAGCCACGCCGAGCGCCTCGCCGCCGCCGCCGGTGGGCCCGTCACCTACCTCGCCACCGCCCAGGCCTTCGACGACGAGATGACGGCGCGCATCGCCCGTCACCGCGACGGGCGCCCGCCGGACTGGGTCACTGTGGAGCAACCGCTGGATGTCCCCGCCGCCGTGGGGGCCGTCTCTACCCCGACCGTCCTCCTCGATTGCCTCAGCCTCTGGGTGAGCAACCTGATGCTTGCAGACCTCGCGGATGAGGGGGTGCTGGAGCGGGCCGACGCGCTGCTGGCCGCTGCCCGCGCTCGCCCCGGCCTGACGGTCCTCGTGACCAATGAGGTGGGCTTCGGCATCGTGCCCGACAATGCGCTCGCGCGGCGCTACCGCGACCTGCTGGGCTGGGTCAATCAGCGTGCGGCGGCGGCGAGTGACGAGGCGTGGTTGCTCGTGAGTGGTCTGCCTGTCCGGTTGAAATGAGGGTGGGGACAGGGCAACGGGAAGCTGTGGAGCCCTTGTTCTGCCCTCTCCCCGGGCCTGTTCGTCGGGCCTCCGGGCAGCGGTGGGAGGCTTTTCCCCGTTGCTGGCGGGGCACTTGGCCTGAACGCCCCGGTCCGTCTGTGGGCCCTCGCCGCCATCCTGAGGGCTGAGGCGGGCGATCACATATACGCCGCCCGCCACCTGCTCGTCCGCCTGCGCCCTGGTCCTGGGCGCGTGTACCCTCCTTTCGCCTCATCCCCAATGTTTCACCCCTTCCCAGGAGTCCCCATGTCCACTTCGCTCCACCCTGAGCTCGCCGCCCTGATCGCCGCCATCAAGCCCGCCGACGGATCCGCCATGCGCGCCGCCCGCGAGCGGCAGGCCCAGCTGACCAAGCCCGCTGGAGCGCTGGGGGACCTGGAGGACCTGGCGGTGCGCCTCGCCGGAGTCTTCGGCACCGAGCAGCCCCATCCTCAGGGGGTGGCGGTCCTCGTGGCGGCAGGTGACCACGGCGTCGCGGCGGGCGGCGTGAGCGCCTATCCGCCCGAGGTCACCCCGGCGATGGTGGCGAACTTCCTGGCCGATACGCCCGCCGGGCCTGGTGGAGCGGCCGTGAATGCCATCGCCCGCACGGTGGGAGCGCGGGTGTACGTGATGGACGCGGGGGTCAATGCCGATCTGCCCGAACACCCCGCCCTCTTCCGCGCGTCGGTGCGCCGGGGCACCCGGGACCTGCGCTCCGAACCCGCCATGACGCAGGAGGAGGCCGGAGCGTCGGTGCTGGCGGGGGCTGCCCTCGCCCGCAGAGCCATCGAGGAAGGCGCGGACCTGCTGATCCCCGGCGAGATGGGAATCGGCAACACCACGCCCGCCGCCGCCCTGACCGCCCGGCTGCTGGAGCTGGACCCCACACGGGTCACAGGCCGGGGCACGGGCGTGGATGACGCCACGCTGCTCCGCAAGGTGGACGCGGTGCGGCAGGCGCTGGAGCGGGAGGGCAGTGGTCGTGCCGATCCACTCGGCGTGCTGGCGGACCTCGGCGGCTTCGAGATCGCCGCGATGCTGGGCATGATGTTTCAGGCCGCCGCCTCGCGCCGCGCCGTGATTCTCGACGGTTTCGTGGAGGGTTCGGCGGCCCTGGTGGGCGTGGCGCTCGTTCCGGCCCTGCGCGACTTCCTGTTTCCAGCGGGCGAGTGCGCCGAGGTGGGGCACGCGGCGCAGCTCGCGCACCTGGAGCTAAAACCGATGTTCTGCCTGGGCCTGCGCCTGGGGGAGGGCACGGGCGGCGTGCTGGCGGCCCCGCTGCTGCTGTCAGCGGCCGCCACCCTGCGGGAGATGCGCACCTTCGCGGAGGCGGGGGTGCCGGGAGGGGCCTAGCGCATGGCGGAGAATGGCGCCGCGGGTGGAAGGGCAGCCCTCACAGCGCCATGCTCTCCCACGCGCATTCAGGCTCGCCAGGCTCAGTCAAAAAGAAGTGCGCACTTTGGCACCTGCTCTAGTCCTTCAGCAACTTCCGCAAATGCGGGAGGTGGGCCCCGCGCCACTCTGCCGGATCCTCCACGTGCGGCTGGATACCGTCCACATATCCCAGCGCCCGGTACAGCTCTGCCACGCGCAAGGCGTCGGCGTGGAGGGCGCGGAGTTCAGACAGGGGCGCGAAGTCGGCCCAGGCATCGAGGTAAGCGTCGTGGGCTTCCTCGACCACCTTTCGGCCGCCAGCAGGCGCGGCGTCATACGGCAGGAAGTAAGCGGCGTCCGCGTCCAGAAAGGGGTGCGTGCGGCTCACGTCGGACCAGTCGAGGAAGGTAAAGCTCTCCCCCCGCGCTACCACATTGCCGCCGTGCAGGTCCCCGTGTCCCAGGGTGCGGGGCAGTGGGCTGGTCGCCAGCCGCGCCAGCGCCGCCTCCAGCTTGGGCCGCCTGGCACGCAGGGCCGCTGCCTCGTCCGCGCTCAGTCCGCCCTCCTCGCCCACGAGCAGCGCAGCGGCCGAGAAGAGGGCGTCCAGCCGCGAGAGGACGTACTCCGGGCCGTGATCGGGCAGGGGCAGGTCCGGGAGCAGCGCCACACTCTCCCGCTGCAGCCAGGCCAGATGCTGCATCAAGGTGGGGAGATCCGGCGCGTCCTGGCCTTCCCCCGCGTCGCCCATCAGCAGAAGGCCGCGCGCCTCATCCGCCGCCAGCACGGGTGGAGCCGAGCTGGGCAGCGCGCAGGCCAGCTTGGGCGTGATGGCCACCTCGCGCCGAAAGAAGTCGGGGACCGCCTTGAGGTACACCCGTGTGCCGCCGTCCGTCTCCACCCGCCACAGCAGGCTGATCTGCCAGTGTTTGAGCGTTACCGGCCCGCCCCGGCGCACGAGCCCCTGCGCCGCGAGCTCAGCGTCCAGCCAGGCCAGCGCCTGCGTGTGCCACTCCGCGCGCATCCAGGGAGCACGGCGGGGCGTGGCGGGCGTCCGGGCCGCCTCCACCCATGTCCGTTGCACTTCGGTCAGGTCCCAGGCCGCGCGCCATTCCAGGCGGTCCAGCTCATCGGTGTGCAGGTGCCAGACCGATTCGGCCCGCCGCACTCCGCCTTCCTCACCCAGCCCCCGGAAGTGCAGCCGCCGCAGGAGGCGTGCGCGCAGGTGGGCCGGAGCCGCGTTTGGCACGTGCTCGCCGTAATAGGTCATGGTGGTCACGGAAACCGAATGCAGCGCCACCCGCTCACCATCCGGGTGCAGAAACAGCAGGTGCAGCGCCGTCTCGCGGCGAGGGGGAGACGCAGGGGACATGCCCGCCAGCCTGCCACACCCCCTCCCGGCCCACATCGGCTGTTTGGCCCAGCGGCAGAACGGGCAACTGACCGCTGACGGCCGAAAGCGGACGGCCCATCCCTTCCTACAATGTGCCCATGCCCGATCCTGACCGCGAACTCAACTTCGCCCGCGCCATTCTGGGCGAACGGTCCTACCGCGACGTGCCCGACGACGAGGTGCTGCGGGAAGCCGAGCGTCTCCTCACGGAGTGGATGGCGGGTGAACTGCGGATGGAGCGCCCAAAACTCTATGACCACTACGCCCTGCTGTTTCTGGCCCTGCTGCGCCGCACCCGTGAGCTCGAGGCCCGGGTGGGCGAACTCGAAGCCCGCCTGTCCGAAGGCCGCCCATGACCGTGCGCGTCAAGGTCTGCGGCACCACGTCCGTTCACGACGCCGTGCTGAGCGCCGAGGCGGGCGCGGACGCCCTGGGCTTTATCTTCGCGCCGATCAGCAAGCGTCTCGTCTCAGCGGCGGTGGCCCGCGAAGCTGGGCTGGCGGTGGGGCCAGCCGTGGCCCGGGTGGGCGTGTTCCTGAACCAGGGGTTGGGCGAGGTGCTGCGGCTCTCGGAGGCCGCACGCGTAAGCGCCGTGCAGCTTCACGGGCCAGTGTCAAGCCTTTACGTGAGGGAGGTGGCCCGCTATCATCCCGTTCTGCGTGTTCTGCGCCCAGGGGATCTGGGCCGCGAGGAAGCGCTGGAGGCGCTCGCCCTGCCCGGGGTCACGCCCATGCTCGATGCGCCCGAGCCTGGTGGGGGTCTGCCCCTCGACTGGGACAGCTTGCGAGAAGCCTTTCCTCCCAGGGCATGGCTGGCGGGCGGGTTGGGGCCCTTAAATGTTGCGGAGGCGATCCGGGTGCTGCGCCCGGCCGGGGTGGACGCCGTGAGCCGCCTGGAATGCCAGCCGGGCGTCAAGGATGTGGAGCAGGTGCGGGCGTTTGTTCAGGCTGCGCAGGGCGCGGAAAAACAGAGTTATCCACAGTGAAACGCGGGGGTGTGGATAACTTCGGGGCGGTCCTTCCTGGTGCGTGTAGGCCCATGAAAGGCCGTTCAGCACGAACAAACGCACGGGAACGTTTCTGGAAAAGTCCGGAGCCGTCCTGCACTTATCCACAGCCCCTGTGGAAAACTTTGTGGATAACTTAGGCGGTCAATCCTGTCAGTCCTCACGTTTGGCGTCGCTGTCGGCTTCCAGCGGCAGACAAAGGGCTGACCTCAGGGCCCGTCCGCCCTGCACCACATCTGTAGCGTCGGTCAGGCCCATCGCCTGTCCCGCGAAGGGGACCCGCGCGGCGGTGTGCGCCTTCACGCGTAGGTTTTCCAGGTTGCCGTGGTCGCTTGTCAGCGCCACCTTCGCGCCCGCCTCCATCAGCCCGAGCAGCAGCGCGTCCACCCTCTCCAGGTAGGCGCGGCCCGCCCGCAGCACATCGGGCGGAGTGGGGTCTTGCCCCAGGTGGCCGAGGTGATCTCCAAACCACAGGTCGCACACGATCAGGTCATGGTGCTGCGCAGCCTCCGCGAGCGCCTTTCCCAGCCTCGCAATGTCCGCCGCCGGACGGACCTCCGGCCACGGCCCGGCGTGGCCCAGACCCAGGGTGGCGGGGATGGGCGGCACCTCCGGGGGATTGAGGGGCAGGCCGGCCGCCAGAAACGAGAAGGGAAAGCATCCCCTGCGGGGCCGCCGCGCCTGGGCCTCGAAGTAGGCCGGGGGGTAGAGGTTGGCGAGCGCCGCCCGGCCCCCGGCCTGGGTCAGCCGAACGGGCAGACTCTCGGCCCGCAGCAGGCGTTGCAGCGTGGGACCCGGGTACGGACCGAAGTGTTCGCCCATGACGCGCACCGCGTCCTGCCCGGTCAGCCAGCAGGCCTGTCCCGTGCCCGACTGCGGCGTCCCCGGCATCCCCAGGGTGGTGTCCAGCGCCTGCCCCGCCTCCACCAATGGGCGCAGGACGGGCAGGTCCGCTTCCCACACCGAGCCCCCGGGTGCGTCTGCCGGATGGCCAATGCCGTCGAGCGCCAGCCACACGAGTCCGGTCATGGGGAGCAGTCTAGGGGCTGGAAGCCGGTGGTGGAGGGCCCCGTGCAAATGGCCGGCGCGCTCTCCCTGCCTCCCCGCTACACTTGCCGCATGACCCCCACCCCGCCCCACACCGTTCGGATCGCCGCCGCTGCGTACCCGGTGGACCTTCACGCCGACTGGGCCGCCTATGAGGCCAAGGTCACGGCCTGGGTGGCGGAGGCCGTGGGGCAGGGGGCACAGCTGCTCGTGTTTCCCGAATACGCGGCGCTGGAACTCATCGGCCTGCTGCCTCCCGAACTGCACCACGACATCGTGCCCATGCGCCCCGCGCTTCAGGCGTTCCTGCCGGAGTTCCTGGCCCTGCACGCCCGGCTTGCGCGCACGCACGGCGTCACCCTCGTTGCGGGGAGTCTGCCCGTCCTCCACGGCGACGAGTTCGTCAACCGCGCCTATGTCTTTGGCCCGGGCGGGACGCGGGGTCACCAGGACAAGCTGCTGATGACCCGCTTCGAGGACGAGGAATGGTCCGTCTCACCCGGCGCGGGCCTGCGCGTGTTCGAGCTGAGCGGGGGGCTGCGCTTCGGCGTCGCCATCTGCTACGACTCGGAGTTTCCCCATCTGGCCCGCGCGCTCGCCGAGGGCGGAGCTGAGCTGCTGCTTGTGCCTTCCTTTACCGGCGCGAGGGCCGGGTACACACGCGTGAAGGTGGGCAGTATGGCCCGGGCCCTGGAAAACCAGCTATACGCCGTCCACGCGCCCCTGCTCGCCGATGCCAGTTGGACCTACGCCGTCGAGCAGGCCGTGGGCCAGGCTGGGGTCTATGCGCCCGCCGACAATGGCCTGCCCGACACGGGCGTGGTGGCCCAGGGCGAGTGGAATACCCCCGGATGGCTGATTCAGGACCTGGACCTGACGCTGATCCGCCAGGTGCGGGCGGACGGCCACGTGCTCAACTGGCGGGACCGCCACGCCGGGCAGGAGCGGGTGACGCCCGCCGAGGTGGTGCCACTGGCGGGAGGCGTCCATGCCTGACCTTCCCCAGGTCCGCGTGCTGACCCCCGCCGATGCCCCCGCTTACCGTGAGGTCCGCCTGACCGCCCTGAGGACCGATCCCCTCGCCTTTAGCACCACTGCCGCCGAGTTCGAGATGCGGCCTCTGGAAGAGGTGGTGGCACGACTGGCCCCTGGTCCGGTCAGCGTGACCTTCGGCGCGTTCCTGGCCGGAAAACTTGTCGGTCTCCTCACCGTGGCGCGAGAGGAGCGGCCCGCGCTGACCCACCGCGCCAACGTCTTTGGGGTGTCGGTCCTGCCCGCTGAGCGGGGCCAGGGTTGTGGAGACGCCCTGCTCCGGGCCGGGCTGGCGCAGGTGCGCAGTTGGAAAGGCGTCACTTCCCTGCACCTTGGCGTCATGGAAACGCAGGGGGCCGCCCTGAGCTTGTACGGGCGCCACGGGTTTCAGCTCTGGGGCACGCAACCTGATGCACTGCGGATCAACGGCCGCCCGGTGGCCGAGCATCACCTGTGGCTGGCGCTGACGCCCTGACTGCACCCGGAGAGATCCGGGTGCGCCCCCTGCTGCGCTTGGAGTACGGGATGACGCGTACCCTGAGGCGGGCCGCGCCATCGTCCGCCTTTCGCCGTCAGGAGGCGGCAGAGATCCTGCCGGCCCTGCTGGGCGGCGTGGTGGGGCAGCGGCTGGGTGTTGCACCAGCCTTGTTGCTCGCTGAACTCGTGGTGCGCGTGGCTGTGGGTGTGGCAAAGCGGGGTGCCCGGGGTGAGGTCCACGGAGACCGCGAAGGAGACCTACCCTCCGAGCAGCTTTAGCAGCGCTCCAAAGTTCTCCTCCGGGGTGCCTCGCCCCGTTTCCACCGTCAGGTGAGGTGAGGTCCATGCCTGATACCCCTGCGCGCTGCGCTGCGCCTGTGGCCAGTCGGGAGGAGACCACCGTCCCGAATGATCTTCCGGTTGGGCTCGCCGCGTTTCCACCCGCCGCTGATGCTCAGCCGAGTCCACACAGACCACCTCGAGGTTGACGAGGTGTGCTCCGGTTCGCCCAGCCACATCTGCCCACGCCCCCCGCGTGACTCCCAGTGGGTTTACACAGTCCACGACCACCTCCATCCCTGGCCGCAACTGGTCCTCGGCCAGCGCGTAGCTCACCGCGTAGCCCTCGGTACTCACGGCGGGAAGTCCCGCGTTGAGAAGGGCGGCCTCCACACTGTCCATCCGCAGGTACACCGCCCGGAGGTGACCCGCCAGTTGCCGCGCCAGCGTACTTTTGCCCGTTCCGGGCAGACCCGAGAACACCAACAGGCGGGGAGACATATCCGCCAGCATAGGCAAAAAGAAAGGAAGCCGGAGCCATATGGCTCCGGCTTCCCTTCTTGTCCCGCGGGGTGGTTTCAGGCTCAGGGACGGCCCTTCGCCTTTCTTGCCACGTTCTACCCGCGAGTATCGCCTCTGGCTTAGAAGTCCATCCCGCCCATATCGCCGCCACCCATGCCGCCTGCGGGAGCAGGAGCGGCCTTCTCGGGCTTGTCGGCGACGATGGCCTCGGTGGTCAGGATCAGCGCGCCGATGCTCGCGGCGTTTTGCAGCGCGGTGCGGGTGACCTTGGCGGGGTCCACGATGCCAGCGGCGACCATGTCCTCCACGTACTCGCCCGTCGCGGCGTTGAAGCCGTAGCGGGGCAGTTCGCTGCCGATGACCGCGTTCACGATGACGCTGCCTTCCTCGCCGGCGTTCACGGCGATCTGGCGGGCGGGCTCTTCCAGGGCGCGAATCAGGATGCGCGCGCCGGTGGCCTCATCGCCGGTCAGGCTCTGGGCCGCTTCACGCACGGCGGGGATCACGCGCAGCAGCGTGGTTCCGCCGCCTGCGACGATGCCTTCTTCCACAGCCGAACGGGCCGTGGAGAGGGCGTCCTCGTAGCGGTGCTTCTTCTCCTTGAGCTCGGTTTCCGTCGCCGCACCGACGCGGATCACGGCCACGCCGCCCGCCAGCTTGGCGAGGCGCTCCTGGAGCTTCTCGCGGGCGTAGTCGCTGTCGGTGGTGTCGAGTTCGGCCTTGATCGCATTGACGCGGGCGTCGATCTCGGCCTGCTCACCGCGACCGTCGACGATGGTGGTCTCGTCCTTGGTGATGCGAATGCGCGCGGCGCGGCCCAGCATGTCAAGGCCGACGTTTTCCAGCTTGTGCCCCATGTCCTCGCTGACGACCTGACCGCCCGTCACGGCGGCAATGTCGCGCAGCATTTCCTTGCGGCGGTCACCGAAGCCGGGGGCCTTCACGGCGGCAATGTTGAGCGTGCCGCGCAGCTTGTTGACGACCAGGGTGGCGAGCGCCTCGCCTTCCACGTCCTCGGCGATGATCAGCAGGGGACGGCCCGTCTGCGCGGCCTTTTCCAGCACGGGCAGCAGGTCTTTGAGGTTGCTGATCTTCTTCTCGTTGATCAGGATGTAGGCGTCTTCGAGGACGGCCTCCATCTTGTCGGGGTTGGTGATGAAGTAGGGGTTGATAAAGCCCTTGTCAAACTGCATCCCCTCCACGACGTCCACCTCGGTGTCGAAGCCCTTGGACTCCTCGATCGTGATGACGCCTTCCTTGCCGACCTTGTCCATCGCGTTGGCGATTTCCTGGCCGACCTGCTCGTCGTTGGCGCTGATGCCCGCGACCTTCTTGATCGCGTCGCTGTCCTCGACGGCCACGGCGAGCTTCTTGATCTCTTCAATGGCGACGGCGACGGCCTTGTCGATGCCGCGCTTCAGTGCGAGGGGGTTGGCGCCCGCCGCCACGTTGCGCAGGCCTTCCTTGACGATGGCCTGGCCCAGCAC
Organism: Deinococcus hopiensis KR-140; assembly: GCF_900176165.1. Taxonomy (NCBI): domain Bacteria; kingdom Thermotogati; phylum Deinococcota; class Deinococci; order Deinococcales; family Deinococcaceae; genus Deinococcus; species Deinococcus hopiensis. The sequence continues at coordinate 3,073,591 of NZ_FWWU01000009.1, read as the reverse complement.
GGTGGCGGTGGTGGTGCCGTCACCCGTGATGTCGTTGGTCTTGGAGGCAATTTCCTTCAGCAGCTGCGCGCCGATGTTCTCGAGCTTGTCTTCCAGCTCGATTTCCTTGGCGACCGTCACGCCGTCCTTGGTGATGGTGGGGCTGCCGAACTTCTTCTCGATGACCACGTTGCGGCCGCGCGGCCCGAGGGTCACCTTCACGGCGTTGGCGACGGCGTTTACACCGCGCTCCAGGCTGCGGCGGGCGTTTTCTTCAAAGACGAGTTGTTTGGGCATGATGTTCTCCTTCGGAGGGGGATCAGAATTGAGGGAGTCGTTAGGAGCAAAGGGTTTTGCTTGAGCTGAGGCGCCCTTGTTCTACTGGCACCTACCGCCTAACACCTCACTCAACGATGGCGAGAATGTCGCGTTCGCTGAGGATGCTGTAGTTCTTGCCCTCAAGGTTGACTTCGGTGCCGCCATACTTGGCGAAATACACGGTGTCGCCTTCCTTGACGTCGAGCGCGACGCGCGTGCCGTTGTCGAGCAGCTTGCCGCTCCCCGCCGCGACGACGCGGCCGCGCTGGCTCTTTTCCTTGGCGGAGTCGGGGACGTAGAGGCCCCCGGCGGTCTTCTGCTCGGCTTCTTCAATGATCTCGACGAGAACGCGGTCGCCCAGTGGTTTCAGCATGGGTAATCCTCCTGTGGTGTGGAAGTGAGAATGTGGCGGCCCGCCGGGCATTCCGGCGGTTTTTGCCGTTCCAGACGGAATACTAGGCGTGGCCTCAGCAAAATGTCAAATGTTGTGATCCGGGAATCTGAGTGTGTGGCGCTCAAGGTGCGCTGGCACGCGAATTTCGCCTATGCACTTGTCAACATGTACTCGAAGCATATATATGTATAGGGAACATACGTTATGTCGGAACTGACTTCTCGCTGATTTTCGGAGGTTTCCCGTGCCCCGTCCCCATATCCTGCTGCGGCCCGCTTTCGAGGAGGCGTTCGAGAAACTGGGCAACGCCTCGCTGACGCTGGCGGTGCTGGACCTCGATCACTTCAAGGCTGTCAACGACTCGCTGGGCCACACCGAGGGAGACCGCGTGCTCCGGGTGGTGGAGCGCCTCCTCACGGGCAGCCTGCCCAGCGGCACCGTCATTGGCCGGATGGGCGGCGATGAGTACGCGGCACTCCTGCCCGAGACTGGCCCGGAAACAGCCCTGATCCTCTTCGACGAGGTCATCAAGCACTTTCACATCCACCGCGATCCCCATTGGCCGCGCGCCCTGGGTCTGAGCGTTGGCTTGGCCGCGCGTCCGGCCCACGCCCACAGCTTCTATGACCTCTACCGGGCGGCGGACGAGGCCTTGCTGCGGGCCAAGCGCGAGGGGCGTGGCCGGGCCTGCATCTACGTGGAGAGCAAGATGGTCCTCAAGAGCAACTACTACCCCAAAAGCCAGCTTGAGCGCCTTGCCAAGCTCTCGGGCGCGCTGGGCCGAACCGAGGCCAGCCTGCTGCGGGAGGCGCTGGACGGACTGGTGGAGCGCTACAGGGGCGAGTTGTGAGGGGAAGCGGCCAGCCCTTGGCGGTCAGCGTTCAGCCGGGTTTCTCGGTGGCCTGGCTCGCCGCGCTGCATCAGGCGTGGACGGCCTACGTCCTCGGTTCGTACGCCATTGGCGCTGTCGTCGTGGACGCCGGGGGGCGGGTGATCGCCCGGGGACGCAACCGGCTGGGTGAAGTGCGGCGGGCGGCGGGGGGAGTAATCGGCGGGCACGATCTGGCGCACGCGGAGATCAACGCCCTGCTGGACCTGGAGGGCGTGCCGCGCCCTGAGGTGTACGGCTGGACCGTGCTGACCACCGTGCAGCCCTGCCCGCAGTGTGCCGGGGCCATCGCCATGAGCAGCATTCGCGGCGTGGCCTACGCCGCTCCCGATCCCTGGGCAGGCTGCACGCGGCTGCTGACCGATGACCCGTATGTCTCCCGCAAGGGCATTCGGGTGGAGCGCGCGCCAGAAGTGGTCCAGCGGGCGGCGTTGCGCCTGGCGCTGGTGAGTTTTCTCCGGGAAGGGCATGACCGCCTCGGCCCCTTTCTGACACACTTCGACAAGTACGCGGAGGACGTGCAGTTTGCTCTCCGCCTGCACGACGGGGGCACGCTCGCCGCCCTGCGCGGGCGCGGGGCTCCGCTGGTGGAGGCCCTGGCCGCGCTGCTGGGAAAACCCGTGGAGGTGGAGGGCGGCTGCTGGCCGCTGGAGCCAGAGCCGCTGGAGCCAGACGGCGCGGCGCCTAAGCTCTCGCCCTCGCCGAACCGCACGGGCCGGGCATGCGTGTACGTGGAACACGGGGGCCAGGTGCTGATGACCGGACTGGAGTGGGGCGGCTGGACTCTACCGGGCGGCGGCATTGATCCAGAAGAGACGGGCGCTGAGGCCGCCGTCCGCGAAGCCTGGGAGGAATGCGGCGCGCGGGTGGAGGTAACGGGGGAAGCGGTGACGCTGCGCGGCTCGTCCGGCGCGGACTCGCTCTGTTACCCGGCCCGCCTGCTCTCGCTGTCGCCCAGCCCCGAGGGCCGCCCTGTCGCCTGGATCAACCCCCGTGCCCTCCCCTGGGCCAATGACATTCAGCTGCGGCAGGTGCTGGCCGCGAGGGGCGAGACCCCTCCGGGACTGGCCCTGCCCGGGAGGGTTCAGGTGGCCCTGGGCGCAGCGGGACGTCTGGGCTTTGACCGCACGAGCAGTCTGGAAACGGGCCAACTTCTCCGCTCGCTGGCAGCGACGCGTCCCGGTGGTATGTTTGCCGAGCTGGGGAGCGGGACGGGTGCAGGCGCAGCGTGGCTGCTCGCGGGGATGAACGCCAGCTCACGGCTGATTACGGCAGAACTTGATGCTGCACGGGCGGATGCGGCGCGGGCCGTATTGGCCGGAGACGGGCGGGCCACAGTCCTCGCGGGTGACTGGCGCCGAGCGCTGGCGTCCGGCCCCTTCGACCTGATCTTCAGCGACTGTGCCCCGGCCAAACGGGAGACGGCCAGCCTGGACCTGCTGGTGGGCGCGCTTAAGCCCGGCGGTGTGCTGGTGCTGGACAATTTCAGCCCACCCGCCCGCCTGCCCGAAGCGCTGTACGCGGGCGATCCCGAGCGGGAAGCCCTGTGGGCGCACCCCAACTTGCTCTGCTCGGAGGTGGAGGTCAGCCGGACGGAACGGGTGATTCTGGCCGTGAGGAGGGCGTGATGCGGTTTGCGGATCATCCCCTGGGCTCCGGTGATTCCACGCCTCTGTGTCACCGTTTTTCCTGCCCCCTCTGCTGCGCCGCGTTGCACGTCCGCTCGGGCTGGACCGTTATTTCATCGCGGGCGAACCCCAGTCCTTATGACCCTGCATTTTGAACCCGTCTCGGAGCAAACGGCAGAAGCGGCCCGCAACGTGATCCTCTCGGGACTCACCGAACGTTTTGGCGTCCTTCGCCCCGAGTTTCTTGCCGATGTCTACGCTCTCCCGGGCAGCTACGCCCCGCCCGCTCTGCTGCTGGTGGGCCTCCATGAAGGGAAGCCTGTATGAAACCCAGGGTTTCGCCTTTCAGGGGTTGGAGGAGCAGCAGTTCCTGGACGGGTCTGGCAATACCTTGGCCCACTATGTCAAGGAGCTGGAATGACCGAACTTCACCTCACCTTCCTGCGCCACGGCCACAGCCGCGCGGACGACGAGGGGGTTCACGGGGGCTGCGGTGACTCGCCGCCAACAGAACATGGGCATCGCGCCGGCGCTCGCCGAATACTGGCGCTCACATTCCCCCATCTTCGAGCGGGTCTTCTGCTCCACGCCCGTGCGGGTCAGACAGGCGGCAGAAACGGTGGCGCTGGAACTGTCCCTTCAACCCGGTGACCTGCGGCGCGAGTGGAACACTTAGGCCGCAGGTCACCGGGAGGAGGCGCTGCGCCGCTCCCCATTCCCGCTCCCCGGCATGACCTCACGCCTTTCGCCCTGGGGGGGAGCGGGGGTCAGGCAGCCGTCCGGGCGCGAGCGCTGCTGGCGCAGGGGGCGGTGTGGCGCGCCGACTGTGCCCGTGGTTTTGCACCGCGGGTGTCTCAACTCTGTGCGCCGGGAATTGACGGGCGCGCACCGGGGCTGGTTCGCCTGAGGGGGCCGCAGGACTCGCCCCTGAGCGCCTCTCGCGGCGCGGCCATACGGCGGTGGCCACAGGTGTAAGCCTCCACCCACACCTTCCTAGGGGTTTTGCAGCAGCGGGTAAGGATTGATTGCCCCGGACGGGGTATAGATGCCGTAATGCAGGTGCGTGGGCGTACCCTTCGCGTTCCCGCTGTCGCCCACGTAGCCCACCACCGTACCCGCCCCGATCCAGCGGCCCATCCGCAGATTGGGGTAGCGGTCCAGATGCGCGTAATAGTGCCGCTGCTGCCCGGGGCCCAGCACCATGACAGTGCGGCCTCCCAGGGGATTGTGCCCCACGTACACCACAAAGCCGCGCGTGGTCGCGCGAATGGGTGTGCCGCGCGGCGCGAAGATGTCCACCCCCTCGTGCCGCCGCCCTCCGCTGCGGGCCGCCGCCCAGGTGTCTGCAAAACGCCGCCCTGGGAGGGGATTGGGCAGCGTGGTGGGAGCCGGCGCGCCCACCAGTTGCGCGCCCTGCCACGCCAGCCGCAGGCCGGGCCACAGCAGTGCCAGCAGACCGGCGAGAAGCGCGAAGACCAGCAAGCGGCGCAGGGGGCGGCTCATCCTTCCAGCTTGCCCGCTGGGAAGGAGGGCGGGCGTCCCCCAGAAGGATGAGCGCGGGCGACCCTATTCTGGAGGGGTGCGCCCGAGGCCTGTTTCCCAATGACCCTCAACCGCGGCCACACCTACCGCGAGGAACTGGGGGGACGGGCACGGGGCCTGACGGTCCTCGACCACCTCACGCGGCATTACGGCCATTCCACGCGGGCAGAGTGGCAGCTCCGGCTGGAGGGGGGAGAGGTTCGGCTGAACGGCTTGCCTGTCCTCGGCCCCGAGGAGGTGCGCCCCGGTCAGCTGCTCGAATGGCAGCGCCCGCCGTGGCGGGAGGAGGACGTTCCCCTGACCTTCGCCGTGATGTACGAGGACGCCTCGCTGCTCGCCGTCTCCAAGCCGGGTGGGCTCCCCACCTTGCCGGGTGGGGGGTTTCAGGACCACACGCTGCTGACCGGGGTGCGGGCACAGTTTCCGGGAGCCAGCCCGCTGCACCGTCTGGGCCGGGGCACTTCTGGACTGGTGTTGTTCGCCCGCACAGCGGAGGCGGGGACGGCATTGTCCCGCGCCTGGCGGGAGCGCGAAGTCCAGAAACGCTACCGGGCGCTGGCGGCGGGCGTTGCCCTGGACGAGGAACGCACCATCACGACGCCTATCGGTCCGGTTCCGCATCCCCGCTTGGGCACGGTGTACGCGGCAAGTGCGGTGGGCAAGGCGTCGCGGAGCGTGGCGCGGGTGCTGGAACGCCGCGCTGCAGACTCGGGAAGGGCAGGGGAGACGCTGTTCGAGGTGGACATTCACACGGGCCGCCCGCACCAAATTCGCATTCACCTCGCCTCGGTGGGGCATCCCCTCGTCGGGGACCCGCTGTACGCGGTGGGCGGTCTACCCCTCCCAGACCTGCCGGGCCTGCCCGGAGACGGCGGTTACCTGCTGCACGCCGAGCAGCTCACCTTCGTCCATCCGGTGACGGGAGAGCCGCTGACCCTGCGCGCTCCACCTCCACCGGAACTGGTGCGGGCGGGCGACTCGGCCGCCCCGTAACCTCCCTCCCGGTTTCGCCGCGTGGCAGCGCTACAATCCGCCGGTGCCCCTGACCGCCCCGATTGCCGCCCACGTCTGGACCCTGGAGGGCGGCCTCACCGTGGCCTTTGAGCGCCGCGCCGCACCCGGCTTTGCCCTGGACCTGCGCATTCCGGTGGGCAGCGCCCACGACCCCGTAGGGCAGGAGGGCGCCGCGGGCGTGCTGGAGGAGTGGCGGTACAAGGGTGCCGGGGACCGCGATGCCCGCGCGCTGCAAGACGCCCTCGACGATCTGGGCGTGCGCCGGGGCGGGGGCGTGGGGTCAGAAGCCACCCGCCTCAGCCTCAGTGGCCTCACGGCGGATCTGCCCGCGGCCCTGGGTCTCCTCGCAGACCTCGTGCTGCGGCCCACCCTGCCGCCCCAGGAACTGCCCATCCTCACCGATCTCGCCCGGCAGGACCTGGAAGGCCTGGAGGACAGCCCCCCCGATCTGCTTGCCCTGGAGGCGCGCCGGCTGACCTTTCCCCGGCCGCAAGGCTCGCCCTTCGCCGGGTATGCCCACCCGGCCAGCGGTACCCCGGAGGGCCTGGCCCAGCTGAGTGTGGCGGGTCTGCGCGCCTTCGTGCGGAGGTACGGCGCGGCGGGCAGCGTCCTGGGCGTGGTGGCCGATGCGGACGCGGTGGAGGTGCGGGCGCTGCTGGAGCGCACCTTCTCCGACTGGCACGCGGGCGAGGCGCACACCGTTCCTGCCCTCTTTCAGCCGGGTCTGCGCGTCCACCTGCCGCACGGGGACGCCGAGCAGACGCACCTCAGCGTCACTGCCCCTGGCGTCTCGCCGCATGACCCGGGCTGGCTGGCATGGCAACTTGCCCTGACGGCACTTTCCGGCGGCAGTGCCAGCCGCCTCTTTCACACGGTGCGTGAGGAGCGGGGCCTGGCCTACCACGTCTCGGCCTCGTCCCTGCTGCTGGGTGGGCAGGGCTTTCTCAGCGCCTACGCAGCCAGTACGCCCGACCGCGCGCCCGAAACCCTGACCGTGCTGCTGGCCGAACTCGCCCGGTTGCCGCAGGGGTTGACCGAAGCCGAGTTCGAGCGGGCACGCCGGGGCCTCACCGCCAGCGTGGTGTTTGGGGCCGAGAGCCTGCGTGGCCGGGCAAATACCCTGACCCGGGACCTCGCGGTGTTCGGACACGTCCGTCCCGTCGCCGCACTGCGCGCCTCGCTCGCTGCCCTGACGCTGGAGAAGGTGAACCGCTTTCTGGCGGGATACCACCCGGCAGTGGAGGCCACCGTCGTCTCCCTCGGTCCTGGACAGGAGGTTTCCGAATGACCCTGCTTCACCGCCTTTCAAACGGCCTGACCCTGCTCCTTGAACCCCAGGACGATGCCCAGACGGTGGCTGCGGGATACTTCGTGGCAACGGGCGCGCGGGATGAGCGCCCGGAGGAGATGGGCGCCTCCCATTTCCTGGAACACCTGATGTTCAAGGGCTCCGAGGAGGTGGGCGCGCGCGAACTCAACGTGCGCCTGGACGAACTCGGTGGGCACGCAAATGCCTTTACCAGCGAGGAAGCCACCGTGTACCACGCGGCGGCCCTGCCCGAAGACACCTCCGAGCTGCTGGGCACCCTGACCGAGTTGATGCGCCCGGCCCTGCGTCCGGAGGAGATTGACACCGAGCGCGGCGTGATTCTGGAAGAGATCGCCATGTACGCCGAGCAGCCGGCCGTGCGGGTGACCGATGGGTTGCGTGCGGCCTACTGGGGCGCGCACCCGCTGGGGCACTCGGTCCTGGGCACGTCCGACACGGTACGTGGCCTGACCCGCGACGTGTTGGTGCGCAACCACCGCGAGCGCTACGGGGCGGACGCGGTGACCCTGGCCGTGGTGGGGGCCTTTGACGCGGGGAGCGTGCAAGCTTGGGCTGAGGACGCGCTGCGAGGCTGGCCGGCCCGGACAGCTTCCGTTCCGGCGCGTGATACGCCGCCTCCCGCCGCCCCCGGCACCCTGTGCCTGATGGGCGACGAGCGCCTGACCCGCGCGCAGGTGGCCCTCGCCGTGCCCGGCCTGCCCGCTGCCCATCCCCTCCGGGAAGCGGCGGTGGTGCTGTCTGAACTGATCGGCGGGGAAAACGGCCTGCTGTACTGGGCGCTGCTGGATACCGGCCTCGCCGACAGCGCAGACCTCGCGCATCTCGACTACCGTGACGTGGGGAGCTTTGAGGGCGGCTTTTCCTGCGATCCTGGCCGTACGCAGGAGGTGCTGGACGCCTACCGCCGGGTGCTGGCCGACGCTCCCGGAGCCATCACGGAAACAGCCGTTCGCCGCGCCGCACGCAAGCTGGCGGTGGGCACGCTGCTGCGGTCCGAGACGCCCCAGGGGCGTCTCTTCGCGCTGGGGATGGAACATCTTGCCCTGGGGCAGGCCCTGTCAACCGGGGAACTCGTCGAGCGCTCGGCCAGGGTGACCCTGGCCGACGTGCGCGCAGTGCTGAATCTCTGCCCCTTCGAGTCTCCGACGGTGGTGGCACTGGGGCCGGTTAGTGAACTTCATTAGAATATTCTCAACGGTTTTATATTAACAAATGCAAGGAAAATCAGGCACTTTTATTCGATATGTAAAAAGATTTATCAACCCTGATTTCTTCCAGTAAGAAGCGTCCGGAATGACAGATTGGAAGAAAGGGCGCCTATGAATGACATTTGATTGGGGTGAAGGCGGGAGCTATAGTGCGTCCCACCGGATAAACGGCTGCATTTTTAGACGCCGAGCAATATTTTTCAGGCTCGGACGTCCCCCACGAACCGCAGGTCTTCCGGCATTCAAGGAGTCCACATGAAATTACAGCGCACGTTGCCTTTCGTTCTCCTGTCGGGTGCCCTGCTCCTGGGAGCCTGTAACTCGCCCGTCAATACCACGCCTACGCCCGAGACTGGCGGCGTTCCCGTCGACTCGGTACTGGGTAAGGGCACGGCCACCCTGTCGGCCGATGTGGTGCGCTCCAACCGCGGGACGGCCGTCGAGGGCAGCACGGTCTACCTCTACCGCACGGGCCAGCGCAGTACGGCCGTGGGCAAGGCCACCACGAACGCTCAGGGCTATGTGGAGTTCGCCAAGATTCCCGAAGGCACCTACGATCTGGTTTTTCTCAAGAGCAAATCCGCCGGCTCCGAGTTCGACGGGGCCGTCGCGAAGGCGGGCATCAACACCCGTGTCAAGGTGGCCCAGTTCGCCTCGGCAGACCCGAATGCCACCGCCGACGTGCCCCAGCTCAAGCTGGAACTGCCCGCCACCCTGGACGCCAACGGCGAGGTGTCGAGCTGGAAGGAACTCTCGCCTGGCACGGCGTTCAACGACACCGTGGATGTGCGCGCCTATACCGTCAAGAACAGCGATACGCCGCGCGTGATGCGGTACTTCCTGTTCTCGCTGGTCACCATCGACGCCCAGGGCAACTGGGCCGACGTGCGCCCCGGCACCGGGTTGTACGAGCAGGACCCCGGCTACGTGACGCCCGGCGTGGACCCGAATGGCGCGGGCCAGGACAGCGGCCTGGTCAGCCTCGACCCCACCGGTCTCAAGGGCGACGTGTACCTGCAGGTGGTGGGGCTGGACTTCAACTACAACCGGGTGGCGTATCTGGTGCCCATCACGGTCAACCGCACAGCGGCGAGCACTGTGGTGGCCCCCGCCAACGTGCGCGCCGTGGCCTACACCCTCAGTGAGCGCATCGACTACCTGTACGGCACCCGCACTCCCGACGCCCCCACGAGCGGCACGAACCTGTGGGTCACCACCTCCTGGGACGCGCCCGTGGATCTGGGCGGCTACACCGGTTTCCGGGTGCTGCGCGCCACCAGCGCGGCCGGCCCCTACACCCAGGTCGCCTTTGCGGGCAGCAAGCAGTGCGCTGCGCCTGCCGACGCCAAGGCCACCACCCGGCGCTGCACGGTGAGTGACAACACAGCCACCCTCATCACCGATCAGGACTACTTCTACAAGGTGGTCGCGGTGGGCAGCAACGAGGCCGCGAGCGCGGACCCGGCGATGCCCAGCACCCACACCCTGCCCCAGTTCCACCCGCAGCTGCTCAGTCCCGCCAAGGACGTGCACGGCGTGGAGCTGACGCCTACCTACACGCTGAAGATGAACCTCTTTTCCATGGGCGCGACCGGTGCCCAGATGGACCTGCGCGTGGCGGACTTCGTGACGGGCGAGAGCTACGCCTACGCGGCGCGGCGCCTGGTCCTGCGCAAGGGCTTTGACGCGGGCGGCACCCCCGAGACCCAGATCCTGAGTAACCTGCAGGGCAGCAACCTGTACTACGTGTTCCGCGGCAGCTGGGCCACCGATAACGATCCCAAGACCGAGAACGACACGGTGACCTACGACCCGGCCAGCGACGTCCTGAGCGTGCCGCACCAGTTCGAGAACGGGCTGCTGGGCAGCAGCGTGATCCCGCTGCAGGCCAACCGCCGCTACAGCTGGTTCCTCAACAAGGCGTACGCCTACCGCCTGATGGACCCCAGCAAGCCCGCCTCGGCGGCAAACTACGTGGCAGCCTACTCGGTCTACAGCGATCCCGACACCGCTGCCCTGATCGTGCCTGGAGGTGTGCGCCAGCAGGCCGCCGAGGTCAACGACTTCACCACCCGCGAGTAAGCCCGAGCCCCGCCTGTTTTTTTCCCCGGTGGGGCCACCGCGCCCCACCCTCCACCGAGCGCAAGTCGAGGAGTCCCCATGAAAAGAATGTCCCTTGCTGCCCTGGCCCTGACCGCGCTGCTCGCGGCCTGCGGTCAGCAGACCACCTCTCCGGTCGCCACCGCTCCCGGTCAGACGGCGGGAGCCCCCGCCCGGCCCGCCGATTCCCAGATTGACCCGGCCCAGGTCGTGACCACCAAGAGCGGCGAGATGTACGTCCGCAACCAGCTCGTCGCCAAGCTGCAGGGAGAAGACGCGGCGGCGCTCGCGGCCAGCCTGGGCGGGCGTGTGCTCGACCAGATTCCCGAGCTGAACGTGGCGCTGATCGAACTGCCCGCGGGCAAAGACGCCCGTGCCGTGGGCGTCGCCCTGATGCGTCAGGGTCAGGTGCTGTACGCCTCGGCCCAGAACGTCGAGCGCCGTGAGGCCCCGGTTCACCACGACGCCGTGGGCGCGCAGGCCGTTAACCAGGTGTTTGATCAGCTGCCGCAGTACGCGCTGGACGCCAACCACCTGCACGCCAAGGCCGCCTGGGACATGGGTTACACCGGCCAGGGGGTCAAGGTCGGCGTGGTCGACGATCCCGTGGACGTCTCGCACCCCGACCTGCGTCCCAACTGGGCGGGCAAGGCGTACGATCCGGTGACCAACACCACCTACACCGATGTGCAGAGCTGGATTGACGCCATCGACGCCTTTGACGGCAAGCTGGACCAGAAGGTGGACGCCGAGATCGAGCACGGCACGGCGGTGGCCTCCACCATCGCGGCAGCCAAGGATGGCAAGGGCATCGCGGGGGTGGCTCCAGGCGCGAAGTTCTACAGCGCGGCCATCTTCGAGCCCGGCTTTATCGGCGACTACTACGTGGCGCGCGGGGTCATCTGGTCTGTGAACCAGGGCGTACAGGTGCTGAACAACTCCTGGGGTGGCCTGGGCTACGCACCACTGGTCAAAGAAGCCTTCGACTACGCGCTGGAGCGCAACGTCGTGGTGGTCGTGTCGGCGGGCAACTCGGCGCGCGAGGAGTGGCGTAACCCGGCACAGCTGCCGGGCGTGATCGCCTCGGCAGCGCTGGACATCAACAACGACAAGGCGAGCTTTTCCACCTTTGGGCGGCACATCAGCGTCGCCGCGCCGGGCGTGGACGTGCTGCTGGCCTCCCCACTGTTTCTCAACGCCAACGGCAGCCGCAAGTCGGGCTATACCGCGCCCGGGGGGAGCGGCTACCAGCTGATCAGCGGCACCTCGTTCTCGGGGCCCTATACCGCTGGGGCCGCCGCCGTGATTCTGGGCGCACACCCCGAACTTGATCCTCACCAGGTGCGCCGCCTGATGGAGGAGACGGCCGATCCCACGGTGGGCAGCAGCGGGGGCTTTGACCGTGAGACCGGCTCCGGTCTGATCCGCATGGACAAGCTCGCCGTCCGCCTCAAGAACGGCCCCATGCCCGACAAGGGCGGTGCGGCCCGCGTGAAGGTGGAGATTCAGACTCCCGGCGGCTACGTGCCGGGCATCCTGGCCGACGTGATACTGGAGGGCGACGGGGCTGACGGGGCCGTGTACGGCGTGCAGACCAACGCCGAGGGTTACGCCAACTTCGTGTCCATCGCGCCCGGCACCTACACGGTGCGCGTCGCCACCCCGGACCTGAGCCTCACGGGCGGCAGTCCCGAGGAGCGCGACACCTACGTGGGCAAGCTAACCGTTACGTCGGGAGCTCAGCTCAGCACGGTCGCGCCACAGCGTGTGGTGCTCGTCAAGGGCACGGTGAACCTCAACCCGGTGGACCCCTACGAGCCCAACGACACACCCGCCCAGGCCACGCCCATCACGTACAACGCCAAGGCGCAGCAGGCCTACATCTTCGGGAAGGAGCGGGACGTGGACTACTTCTCGTTCCAAGGCGCGGCGGGCGACAAGATCGAGGCCAACGTGTACGCCCGCACGACCATGGGCGGGCAGCTCGACTCCTTCCTGGTGCTGCGCGACGCGGCCGGCAAGAAGCTAACCTTCAACGACGACAGCAACGGCCAGGATTCCTCGCTGACCTACACGCTGCCCGCGGCGGGCACGTATTACCTCGAAGTGTCGAGCTGCAACATCTTGTGCAAGTCTGAGGGTGACGATCCCAGTCAGGGCACCCCCGACGACAGCCCCTTCAACAAGTACGTGCTGGAACTGCTCAAGCTCTGACGCCTCCCGCGCAAGAATGCCGCTCCTCCCAGGTGGGAGGAGCGGCGTTTTGCTGCCGGAATGGACAGGCGGATTCAGGCGGTGGGCGTAGGCAGGACCTGGAGGATCGTCTCGATCACGCCCTCCAGCGTCAGCGGCCCTGTGTCGATTACGTGGGCGTCGGGCGCAGGGGCACTCTGACCGGCGTCGCGGCGGTCACGCTCGATAAGGGCGGCTTCCACGGCGTCGACGTCCTCGGGTCGCTCCTGCGAGCGGCGCTCGGCGCGCACCCGGGCGCTGGCGGTCAGGTAGAACTTGGCCCGGGCCTGCGGAAACACGTTGGTGCCCATATCGCGGCCCTCGGCCACGAAGGGGGCGGGCAGGGCGCGCAGCTGGTCGTCCACCCACGCCCGCACCTCGGGGAGCGCGGCGACCACGCTCACGCCCGCATCCACCTGGGAGGAATGCAGTTCGTCCGTCAGGTCCCGCTCACCCTGCCACACCCGGTTGCCCTCCGGCAGCGCTTCAAGCCGCAGCGGCCGGGCCCGCAGGTGGGTCAGCAGGGCCGCCGCGTCGCCCAAGCGTACCCCCGCTTCCCGTCCCAGCTGCGTCGCGGCGCGGTACAGCAGCCCCGAACTGACGTAGGGGATGCCCAGCGCCCGCGCCACGCCGGACGCCACGCTCGATTTTCCACTCGCGGCCACGCCGTCTATCGTCACGATCACCCGCCCAGTGTAGAGGCAGTTGGCAAGACTCCAGCTTCATCTGGCCCATTCAGGAGCCGCTAGACTGCTCCTGAATGAAACAGGCCGCTTCTATCCACGCCGTGCTGCTCGCCGCCCTGCTCGCTTCGGCCGCTGCCCAGACCACGCAGGCGCAGACCACCAAGGCGGGGGCCACCAAGGCTCCGGCCGGCGCCGCGAGCACCAAGCCAGGCCCCCTCCCGGCGGGCTACACGCTGGTTCCGCCCCTCTCCAGCAAGCCCGTGCGCACCTTCAAGGCCGCGCCCGCCCTGGCGCTGCAGGGGAGGCAGGATTACTACGCGCTGTTCGATACGGGCAAGGGCCAGATTCTGATTGACCTGTATGAGCAGGAAACGCCAGTCACGGTGAACAACTTCGTCTATCTGGCGCGCAACCATTTCTACGACGGCACGCGCTTTCACCGCGTCATCGAGGGCTTCATGGCCCAGGGTGGCGACCCGGGCAGCACAGATCCGAGTAAGAAGGCCACCTGGGGCACGGGCGGTCCCGGCTACTCGTTCGCCGACGAGTTCCGCACCCGCCTCAAGTTCACCGGCTCCGGCGTGCTGGCGATGGCCAACAGCGGTCCCGCCACCAACGGCTCGCAGTTTTTCATCACCTTCGCGCCCACGGATTTCCTGAACGGCAAGCACACCATTTTCGGTAAGGTCGTGAAGGGCGACGACGTGCTGAAAAAGCTGACCCGCACCATGGACCAGAGCAACGCCGACATTGCCGGCGCGGTGGCCGATCAGGTGATCAGCGTGCGGATTCTGACCAAGAAGCGCTGACGCACCGCCTGAAGGGCCAAAGGTCAGACCGTCTGAAGGCTGAGATGTTTCGCCCGCCCCAGACGGTTTGACCCTATGCGCATTTAAGTTCGCTCGCCGGGCTCGGTCAAAAAAGGTCCGCACATTGACACATGCTCTAGAGCACGCGCCTCACTCCTCGTCGTTGAAATACTCGAAGCGGAAGGTGCCGATCTCCACTGTGTCGCCCTCGCGGGCCCCCGCGCGCTTGAGGGCCGCGTAGAGACCCTGACGCTTGAAGAGGTTCGACAGGTACTCGGCCGCGTCTTCCAGGTGGCGGGAAAAGCGGGTCAGGCGGGCTTCGAAGCCTCCGCCGTGAACTTCCCAGACCCGTTCGGGGACCGGCGCCCCGCGTTCGGGTGCGTCCTCGCGGAAGGTGAGGGTCAGGGGCTCCTCGCGCACGTCCTCCACGTCTTCTTCCAGGGCGTGCGTCTGCGCCCAAAGTTCGCGGTCGGGCAGCAGCTGGAACAGGGCGTCACGCAGTTCCGGCAGGCCCAGGCCTTCCTTGGCACTCACGGGCAGCACGGGCAGGCCGAAGGTGGCGAGTTCGTCCTCCACCATCGCGGTGATGTCCGTGTCCACGAGTTCAGTCTTGTTCAGGGCGATGGCCGCCACGCTGTCCAGCAGGGTGGCGTCATAGGCGCGCAGCTCGTTCTGAAGCTGCCGCAGTTCCTCCACCGGGTCCCGGGTGACGTCCAGCACATACACCAGCAGCCGGGTGCGGCTGATGTGGCGCAGGAACTCCAGCCCCAGGCCCTTGCCCTCTGACGCGCCCTCGATGATCCCGGGGATATCGGCCATCGTGAAGCGCTGCTCGCCGTCCTCGCTTTCCACCACGCCCAGGATGGGGGAGAGGGTGGTGAAGGGGTAATCGGCAATTGCCGGATTGGCCCGTGAGAGGGCCGCCAGCAGGCTGCTCTTGCCCGCGTTGGGGTAGCCCACCAGGCCCACGTCGGCGATCAGGCGCAGTTCCAGGCGCACGCGGCGCTTTTGCCCCGGTGTGCCCAGTTCGGCAAAACGTGGGGCCTGCCGGGTGCTGCTCGTGAAGGTGCTGTTGCCGCGCCCACCGTAACCTCCCTGCGCGATCACCTTTTCCTGGCCCACCCGCACGAGGTCCGCAATGACCTTACCGCTGTCACGGTCAAAGGCGGTGGTGCCCACCGGAACCTCAATGTACGTGTCCTGGCCGTCCGCTCCCTGACGCAACCTGCCTTCGCCGTAGCGCCCGTTCTCGGCTTTGAATTTGCGCTGTCCCACGAGGCGCTCCAGACTTTCCACACCCTCGATGGCGCGCAGGATGATGCTGCCGCCGCGCCCGCCGTGCCCACCGTCGGGGCCGCCCTTTTCCATGTACTTGGCGCGGTGGAAGCTCATGCTCCCGTCACCGCCACTCCCGGCCGCCACTTCAATGTCCAGTACGTCTCGAAACGCCATACCTGCTCCTTTACGCCTGGCTGGCCCCGGGAAAGGGCGGTCAGGCGACACTCGATTTCAGTTTAGCCACTGCGCTCAACACAGTGAGGAGGGGACCGAAAGCCCGCAGGCCCGGCCCCCTCCTCACTGCGCGCCGCTTACTTCAGTCGGCGGCGACTTCGGTCTGCACCGCTTCGATGCTGATGAAGCGGCCCTTCTCACCCCGGTTGGCAAAGACGACCTTGCCGTCCGTCAGGGCAAAGAGGGTGTGGTCACGGCCCATGCCCACATTTGCGCCCGCCTTGAACTTGGTGCCGCGCTGGCGAACCAGGATGTTCCCGGCCACGACCTTCTCGCCGCCGAACTTCTTGACGCCGAGGTACTTGGGGTTGCTGTCACGTCCGTTCTTGGACGAGCCTACGCCTTTCTTGTGTGCCATTTCAGTTCACCTCAGCCCTTGATGCCCGTGATCCGGATCGCCGTGAAGCCCTGGCGGTGGCCGGTGCGGCGGCGGTACTGCACGCCGCTCTTGTACTTGCGGATGTAGATCTTCGGCCCGAGGCCGTGCTCAACGATTTCAGCGCTGACCGTGTACTGCCCGGCACCCTCGCCGAAGACCGCCTGCTCGCCGCCCACAAAGAGGGGCTTGAGGTCCAGGCTCTGGCCCGCCTCGCCCTCCAGGTTTTCCACGCGCACCACGTCGCCTTCCTGCACGCGGTACTGCTTGCCGCCCGTCTGAATAATTGCAAACATCCCATGTCCTCCTGCCGCACGGCCCGAAAACGCTGCTCGGGGCGCGGATTCTTCTTGCTCGCCCCGGCCGCTGTGGGCGGTGGCGAGTCACCAGTGAAAAAGCCTAGCACAGGTCGGGGACGGGAACCAAACGCCAACGCCCCGAACCGGGTGGAGAGGCACCAGAACGGGTCAAATCATCACACCGCCCCTGTGGGGGCGTGTTTTCAGTGATGTGGCCGCTTCTGTCTCTCGCGTGTCCTCGCGGTACACGCCCACTCCCACGTGGGGAGCTGCTTTCGCTGGTTCCCTCCAGGGCCAGGCGCGCCTTGCGCCCCGGACCGCCCATGAGTCTAGCAGATGGAACCGAGCCGCTCCTCTCCCCGTATACAGACACGTGATTCGGAACGTGCGGCTGTTCTGGCAGGGCGGGCTGACCTTGCTGCTGTCTCTGGGAGACCGGCGCGTTCCCGCCCGTGCCCGGTTGATGGCGCTGCTGGCCCTCGCCTACGCCATCAGCCCAGTGGACCTGCTGCCCGACGCCATTCCGCTGCTGGGCTGGTGCGACGACCTGCTGGTGGTGCCCACCGTTCTGGCCCTGACCGCGCGGGGTCTCCCGGCCCCCGTCCCCGCGGAAGCCCGCGCCCGGAGCCTGTCGCTGCAACGCCGTATGCCCTGGTTGCTGCCCACAGTGGTCCTGGGGTTGGCCGGGACGGGTCTGCTCGCCTGGGGGCTGATGCGGAGGCTGACCGGCTGAGGGCAGATTGACGTCGTGCGGACCAGGCTGCGGTTGGACAGGCCCGCGCGGTTGCCGGTTTGGATGTGGTGGATGGTGGCGTCGCCTGTGCGCAGGGTCTGGATGTACGCGCACGTGAAGCGCTTGCCTCCACGCTCTTCGGGCGCATCACGGTGCACACCTCGTGCGCAATGCGCCGGTCCGCCCCGTAGGTGGGGGCGGATGGCGGCGATGTCCGGGCGCCCGACGCCCAGCGGTTTGTACCCAGAAGCCGCTCGGGACGTGGGCCCTGACCCGTTGGTCACCACGGACCTGCAGCGCGCCGTTCTTCGCGTCCGTGTTCCGCTTCCCCACGGTGATGGAGGAGGGCACGCCGGGCGCCCCATTCCGTGGCCCGCCATGTCCCAGACCCGACCGGGCTTTGGAAAGGGGTCCGTCGGGCGCGGCCCGCTGGCGGGGGAGCAGCGGGGTGACGCTGAGCACGGCGAGACCGGAAAGGGCGCTGGGCAGGGGCAAAAAGGCCTTTATCTCGTCCGAGGCCAGTGCCTGCACCCCGGAGACGGACGCGAGGGCGCGGCCTTCCAGCGTTAACCCGGGTTTAACCCGCCCCTCTACACTGGCCCCATGCGCCTGCTGCTGATCGAGGACGATCCCCGCATCGCCGGGCCGACGGTGGCCGCCCTGCGTGAGACTGGTTACGCGGTCACATGGCGGCAGACCGGACCCGAGGGGCTGGAAGAGGCCCTGCTGGGCGAATACCCCCTGATCGTACTGGACGTGATGTTGCCCGGCCTGGACGGCTTTGCGGTGGCCCAGCAGGTGCGCGCGGCCGGCGTGGGCGCGGCCATCTTGTTCCTGACCGCACGGGGCGAACTCGGGGACCGGGTGAAGGGGCTGGACCTCGGCGGTGACGCCTACCTCGTCAAGCCCTTCGCGGTGCCCGAACTGCTCGCCACCCTGCGGGCGCTATCCCGCCGGGAGCGGGGACAGGGAGCGGCGCGCGTGACCTTTGCTGGAGGCCGGGGTCTGCTGGACACCGTGGCCCGCACCGCCTCGTGGGAGGGGCAAGAGGCCGCCGTGACTGCCCGCGAGTACGCCCTGCTGGAAACGCTGGCCCTCGCGCCGGACCGCTGGTTTACGCGGGAAGAACTGCTGGACCGCGTGTGGGGGCCGGATTTCGGTGGTGAGGCCCGGATCGTGGACGTGTATGTGCGCTACTTGCGCCGCAAGCTGGCACCCGAGGCAATCAGCAGCGAGCGGGGGCGGGGCTACCGGGTGGAGCGGTAGGTGGGGGGAAGGGCCGCGCTCCGGCTCAACCTGCGTGCGCGCCTTGCCCTGTGGGCCGCGCTGGCGACGGGGCTGGCGGCCGCACTGGTGGCGCTGGGGTTGTACGTCGCCGTGGACCGCTTTCTGCTTCAGGCGCAACAAGACCGTCTGGTCAGTGCGGTGGGAGCTGTGCAGGCGCGGGTAGAAGCGTCGCTGGGCCGGGGGGATGACCTGTACGCTGCGCTGATGGGCACGCAGGGCCTGCTCGCTCCCGCCGATCTGGAGGCCATTCTGGATGCGGACCCCGAGACCCGGCGGCTGGACGTACGGCTGCTGACCCTCGGAAACGGGCGGGCGGAAGTGTTGAGTACACGGGGCTTTCCAGCAGGAATTCGCCTGAATGCCCAACCCGGCACCTACCAGATTGGTGACCGGCTGGTGGCGGTGCGGGTGCTGAGCGCGAACCGCGCCGCCCTGACCGTGGTGACGGACGCTCGGGCGCTGGGTGAGGCGCGCCGGGCTTTTACGCGCTCGTTCGCCCTGCTGTTGCCGCTGGCGCTGGCCCTGTCTTTGCTGGTGGGCTGGACGGTGGCCGGACGCCTGCTGCGGCCCGTGCGGGCGCTGGAGGGCGCGGCGCGGTCCATCGGCAGTGGGGGTGATCTGCGGCAGCCGGTGCCCGGTGCGGGAGACGAGGACGAACTCGCCCGGCTGGCCCTGACCCTCCAGACCTCCTTTGCCCGGCTTGCCGAGGCCCGCGAGCGCGAGCGCGACTTTCTACGCGCTGCGGCCCACGATCTGCGCAGTCCCCTGACCGCTCTGCGCGCCCGGGTGGACGGCGCACTCGCGCAGGAGCGCGACGGCGAGCGCTACCGCGCTGACCTGCGCGAATTGGGGCAGGACCTGACGCGGCTGTCGGACCTCACGAACCACCTGCTGCTGCTCGCCCGCGACGCGGAGGCGCTGGCGCGGGTCCCGGTGCCCCTGCGTGATCTGGCGGCGCAGGCGGTGGACCGCGCCCGTGAACTGTCCTCGGAGGCGGATGTGGATCTCGGAGCTCCCCGTTCCGTCACAGTAACCGGTGACCGCGTGCTGCTGGAACAGGCAATCTGGAACCTGACGGCCAACGCGGCGCTGCACGCCCCCGGCGCGTCGGTTCTCGTCACCGTGCGCGAGGAGGCGGGCAGCGCGGAGGTGGAGGTGCGCGACGACGGCCCCGGCGTGGACGCGGCGGTGCTGGCCCGGCTGGGCGAAGCGTTTTACCGCCCCGATGCCAGCCGGAGCACAGGTGGCCATGGCCTGGGGCTCGCGCTGGTGCGGCGGGTGGCGGAGCTCCACGGCGGCACGTTGGCGTTGCGCAGCCAGCCCGGAGAGGGCTTCACGGCCACGCTCCGGCTGCCCGTCAAGGCGGGTGGAGGTGAAGCGGGGCGGGTGCTACCCTCGCAGGCATGACACAACCGGCGGCTGGTTCAGGGACCCTATGGAGCGCCGTCGTCCTCGGGGGGGGTGATCCAGGTGATCCCTTCGCAGCGGCGCACGGCGTGGCCGTCAAGGCGCTGCTCCCTGTGGGCGGCGAGCCAATGGCCCTGCACGTGCTGCGCGCCCTGCGCGGGAGTGGGCGGGTGGCCCGCGTGGCCTACGTCGGCCCCACCCTTCCGGACATGGACCCCCTGATCGACGAGCGCGTCACCGATCACGGCACCCTGTTGAGCAATCTCGAGGCAGGGGTGGAACAGCTCTCGCGCGCCGGCCTCGCGTCCGGCGCGCGTGTCCTCGTCGTGACCGCTGATATTCCGCTCGTGACCCCGGAGCAGATTGCGGACGTGCTGGCTTCCGCGCCCCCCGACGCGGGCCTCGTCTATCCGGTGGTGCGCCGCTCCGAGTGCGAGCGGGCCTACCCGGGCGTCAAGCGCACCTACGCCCGCTTGCGCGAGGACACCTTCACAGGCGGCAATCTCTTTCTGCTGGACCCGGGCCTGATCGGCCAGTTTCTGCCCCGGCTGCGCGAGGTGCTCGCTGCGCGTAAGGCCCCGCTGCGCCTTGCCGGACTCATTGGCCCCGGCGTGCTGGTCAAGCTCCTGACCCGCCGCCTGACCGTCCCCGAGCTGGAGGCCCGGGTGAGCACCATCCTCGGCGTCAAGGCCCGCGCCCTGATCACCCCTCACGCCGCCATAGGCACCGATGTGGACAAGGAGACCGATCTGACGCTGGTGGAGGCGCAGCTGGGCCACACAGTCTCGGGGTAATCCCGACTCTTAAACTCGGTTTTTCGCTGTCCTCATGGGCCAACCCGTTGTCTGGCTTTCGGAAGCCTCGGCCTTGTCAGGCCCGGGGGGGCTGTGCATACTGTGCCCCATGCCTCACGTCATCGTCAGTCCCTGCATAGGTGTCAAGGACCAGGCCTGCACCGAAGTTTGCCCCGTGGAGTGCATCTACGATGGTGGCGATCAATTCGTGATCCACCCCGACGAGTGCATCGACTGCGGCGCGTGCGTGCCTGCCTGTCCCGTCAGCGCCATCTTCCCTGAAGAAGACGTGCCCGGCGGCGAAGAAGAGTTTATCGTCAAAAACCGCGCGCACTTCGGGCTGTAAGCCTGTAACGGCTGGTTTCCCTGTGTCCCCAGCGCCATGCTGGGGCTTTTTCGCGCTTATCCTCGCCCCGCCCGTTCCAACGCTGCTTCCAGCCGCCGGGCCCGTTCCACCCGTTCGGTCAGCCGCTGGAGCTGCTGTTCCAGCCGCCGCCGCGCCGTGCGAATTTCGTTGAGCAGGCGGGGCGTATCCTGCCGCTCACCGGGAATGCTGGGGCGGACCACCTCCCGGGAAGCCGTCCAGCCCACCTCTTGTAGGGACAGCCAGACGGTCCCGGCCTCAGGAGGGTTCATGGGTGGGCCTCCTCCGAGCACCTCCGGCACGCCGATTCGCACGGCCTTTTCCATCACGAGGGCGTTGAGGCCGTGGCGGGTCAGCGCGTTCCAGGTCAGTGCCTGTCCGCCCAGCCGCTCGTGGCTGCGCTGGGCCTGAATCTCGGTGAGGCTCAGGCCCAGGTCCCGCCACTGCCCCACCGACTCCACCTGAATGATGTTGTGGACCCAGAAGCGGAATTTGCCCCGAACCTCGTAGGGCGTGACCAGCCCCAGCCGCTGGTAGTGCCGCACGGTGGAGGCGGGCAGGCCCACCAGCCCAGCGAAGCGCGACATGCCCACCCCCGACGGCTGGAGAAACAGCTGCAGCCGCTCCGGGCCACCGCAAACCACAGCCATCATGTCCGCAAAGGCCGGGTCCGCCTTCAGCCGGGCCGCAAACTCGCCCACGAGCTGGGCGAACTCTCCCGGGGCCAGGCGGATGACCTGGGCGGTAGGAGCCATGGCTCAGGCCTGCAGGTGGGGGGTGATTCCTTCCAGTGAGGCGTAGTCCTCCTGAAAGTGCATCAGTACGCCGCCGAAGAGGGTATCGAAGGTGTCCTGCGGCATCTCCACCAGGGTGGGATAGAGGCCGATGTATTCGAGCCAGACGTTGCCCTCGGCATCAATGGAACGGGAAAAGGCCCGCTCGCGGTTGCGGTCGTTAAGCAGGGCCACAACTTCCTCGCGGCGGTCGGCGTAGGTCTTTTGCGTCACGCACGTGACCTCCAGGCGGCTGGTGTTGCTGGGGCCGTCGTTCACGGAGATGAGCACGGCGGCGTCGCCCATCTCGAACTGCCACCCCATGCGGATAAAGTGTTGCCCGGCATTGTCTTCGATGTCCAGCTGGACTTCCTTGTCACGCAGGTACTTCGCCAGTGTGTCAAGCGTCAGAAGGGGCGTTTCGGTCATGGTGTTCCTCCTGTATCCAGCCTCGCACGTGAAGTCCACTTCACGTCAAGTGCCCTGGGGTTCGTGAAATGGGGGCAGCAGGTGCGGCGTAACGCTGACCCTTGCTCCCCCCGCCTCCGCGCCGCTAGCATGGCAGGCGGTGCCCGCGTGTGAAGCGCCGCGCGGCCGACGGAGGAGGTGATGAACGTGAATCTCGAACCGCAGACGGACCAAGAACCGCCCAGTTCGCGCCCTCCGCGCCGCTTCACGCCTCATCTCCCCCGGAGGACGCACCATGCAGGACACACAATCTAAGGGCGCGTGCCCATGCTGACGTACTACCGCAGTATCGGCGGCAAATTGCAGGTGATGGACAGCTACATCGACGGCTGCTGGGTCAACGCCACCGCCCCCACCGCCGAGGAGCTCGCCCGCGTCAGCCGGGAGACGGGCCTGGACCTCGATTACCTGAGTTACCCCCTGGACCCCGACGAACGCTCCCGCTTTGAGCGTGAGGACGGCCAGCTGCTGATCATCATGCAGACGAGCTACCGGCTTGGCGAGGACAGCGACATTCCCTACGACACGGTGCCGCTGGGCATCCTGCACACCGATCACTGCCTGGTCACCGTGTGCGCCACCGAGAATCCAGTGGTGAGGGACGTGGTGAACGGCATGGTGCGCCGCGTCTCCACGGTCAAGAAAAACCGGCTGACACTCCAGCTGTTCCTGCGCAACGCCCAGCGCTTCTTGATCGACGTGCGGCAGATCAACAAGCGCGTGGACCGCATCGAGGACCGCATGGAGACGGCCACCCGCAATAAGGAACTGATGGACCTGCTGAAGCTTGAAAAGAGCCTGGTGTACTTCATCACCGGCCTCAAGGCGAACGAGGCGATGATGGAGCGCGTCAAGCGCGACCGTATCTTCGAGATGTATGAGGAAGACTCGGACCTGCTTGACGACGTGCTGATCGAGAACCTGCAGGCCATTGAGATGGCGAACATCGCCAGCAACATCCTCACCAGCATGGCGGGAGCCTTCGCCTCGGTCATCAGCAACAACGTCAACCAGGTGGTGAAGGTGCTGACCGTGACCACCATTCTGGTGGCGATTCCCACGCTGGTCACCAGCATTTTCGGCATGAACGTGCCGCTGCCCTTTCAGCGCAACCCAGAGGGCTTCTGGATCGTTCTGGGGATCGGCTCGATGCTGGCGGCAGGGCTGGCGCTGCTGTTTTACCGGTGGCGGGTGTTTTGATGGGGAGTCAGCTTCCAGTAAGGCGGGTGGCTCCACATGGCTGATCACCGGCAGGGCACCCGGTTCGCCGTCTACCTCTGCCCACCCGCCGGGGATGCCTATTACAGGCTGGGGACGGAGCTGATCGGTTACGACGTGCGGGCGGAGCGGGAGGTGGCGCTGCCAGACTTCCTGCGGCGGGAAGACCAGCGTGACGCCGGGCGGTACGGGCTACACCTGACGGTGGTGGAGGGCTTTTACACCGGTTCCTCGCGCTGGCCCGACATCGAGGCGGAGGTGCGGGCGTGCGCCGCCTGTCTCTCCCCGGGAGCGGTGCTGACTGTTACGGGCGGGCGCGTCGAAGGCTGGGATGAGCAGACCACTTGGGTGCACCGCTTCGATGCGAATGCCCCGCTGCTGGCGTTGCACACGCTGCTGCTGGCCCGCCTGACGCGCTTCGTCACCGCCTCGCCCTTTGACGCGCCGGTGGCGGCAGGCAAATATGCGCGGCCCTTCGAGCAGGCGCGCATGGCGCTGCTGCGTACGCCGCGTGGCCTGGACTCGTGGCAGCCGCACTTCACACTGGTGCAGCCGTATGGAGGTAAGGACGTCTCCGGCCTCCGCGCTCGCCTGGAAGTGCTGGTGCAGGCCCACCACGCGCAGACCTACCGCTCGGTGACCCTCTTCGAGAAGCGGGAGGGCGAGGCGCGGTGGCGGGTGCGGGCCGAGATCCCCCTGAACGTGGTCTAGAGGGACCCTGCTCACGCCACGCTTTTGGGGCTCGCCTACACTGGGGTGATGAACAGCCAGGGAATGCGCGTCGTCGTGGCGACGGGAAACGCGGGCAAGGTCCGCGAGATCGAGGAGGCGCTGGGCGGGCTGGGCTGGCAGCTGGAGGGCCTGGGAGACTTGCCCCTGCCCGAGGAGACGGGCACCACCTATGAGGAGAACGTGCAGCTCAAGGCGTGTAGCGTCGCCTTTGCCCGCCGTATTCCCGCTCTCGCCGACGACTCCGGAATTGAAGTCGCGGCCCTGGGTGGCCAGCCCGGCGTGTACAGCGCCCGCTTCGGCAACTTCAAGACGGACGTGGAGCGCAACGTCTACCTGCTCGAACGCCTGCGCGGGCAAATGGACCGCCGCGCCAGGTTCGTCTCGGTGGTCATGCTCGCCTACCCGGACGGCAAGGTAGAAACCTACCGAGGCGAACTGACCGGCACCATTCTCGAAGGCCCGCGCGGCCAGAACGGCTTCGGCTACGATCCCCTCTTCCTGCCCGACGGCGAGACCCGCACCCTGGCCGAGATGACCGTGCCGGAGAAACGTGCCATCAGCCACCGGGGGCGGGCGCTGGCGGCGCTGCGGGCAGCGCATCTGGCGAGGAAATAAGGGCACGGCCAGTCACCCTGGCCGCCTGGCCGTTGGCCGCTCCTACGCCCCTTCCCGCACCTCGTTCTTCAGCCGCATCAGAATCGCCCCCATTCCCCGCAGGCGCATCGGCGTAATAAGTTCGGTCAGGCCCATGTCCATGTAGAACTGGTCGGGAATGTTCAAGATCGTCTCGGGCGACTCGCCCTGAAGGGCCTCGTGCAGAATTCCGGCGTAGCCGCGCACCGTGGGCGCTTCTTCCGGCACCTTGAAGAACATATTGACGCCGCCGTTCTCGGTTCGCTCGGTCACCAGGAAAAAGGGGCTGGCGCATTCGGGGACGGGCTGGAGGAATTCGGGGTGCTCGACGTACTTCTCGGGCAGGCTGGGAAGCTTCTTGCTGTACTCGAGCAGGGCCTGGAGGCGCAGGGGTTTGGGGGCGGAGCGAAAGAGGTTTACGATGCTCTGGAGCTTCTCGGGCAGGGGGGCCGCGTCGGTCATGGCGTCACTGTACCCCTCACCCTCCCCGTTCCAACGTGAGCCCTGTCCAGTTGACCTTTTTTGTCAACGGCTGCCCAAAGTGGGTACAATCGGGGGCAGCGTCGCGGGAGCCTGGAAGAGGGCCGCCGCCGAAGGAGACCGACATGGAATACGCGAAAGACGTGCTCGTCAGCACCGACTGGGTGGCCCAGAACCTCAACACGCCCGGCGTCCGCCTGATCGAAGTGGACGAGGACATTCTGCTGTACGACACCGGCCACATCCCCGGGGCCGTCAAGCTCGACTGGCAAGGTGACCTGTGGCACCCGGTCCAGCGCGACTTCATCACCGCCGATGAGGTCAGCGCCCTGCTGGGCCGCCTCGGGATCAAGCCCGGCGACCAGATCATCCTGTACGGCGACAAGAGCAACTGGTGGGCCTCCTACGCCTACTGGTTCCTGAGCTACAGCGGCGTGAAGAACCTCAAGCTGATGAACGGGGGCCGCCAGAAGTGGATCGCGGAGAACCGTGAGGTAACCGCCGACGCGCCCAGCGTGGAGCCCACGACCTACCTCGCCCTGCAGCGCGACGAGAGTCTGCGCGCCTACCGCGACGAGGTCAAGGCGCATCTGGAAAGCGTGCAGAGCGGTCAGGGTGCGCTGGTGGACGTGCGCAGCCCGGATGAGTTTTCCGGCAAGGTCACCCATATGCCCGCCTACCCGCAGGAAGGTGTGCTGCGCGGCGGCCACATTCCCGGTGCACGCTCCATTCCGTGGGCCAAGGCCACCAACGAGGACGGCACCTTCAAGAGCGCTGACGAGCTGGCGGCCCTGTACGGCGGCGAGGGCGTGACGGCCGATAAGGACGTCATCGCCTACTGCCGCATCGCCGAACGCTCCAGCCACACCTGGTTCGTGCTGCGCGAACTGCTGGGCTACCCCAAGGTCCGCAACTACGACGGTTCTTGGACCGAGTGGGGCAACGGCGTGGGCCTGCCTATCGAGAAGACGTACTCGGAGGCCTGAGGGCCCAGAAGGCAGAGTGGCCAGGGCAGAGGGCTGGAGGTGGGATTTCCCGCTTCCGGCCCGCTTGCTGTCACAGCAGGTGAGGGGCTACGGGTGAAGGGAAGAGGGCGCTGCTGCATTTGCAGGGTGGGGACATGGCGGTTGGGGTGAATGCCGTGGAGGGCAGCTCCGCGTTCGCCTGCGTGGGCTGACGCCCTCCCGCAGGCAGAACCTCTTTTGCAGACACCTTTGGAGCAGTTGCCCCTGCTGGCCCTGGAGGAGCCAGCCCTGACCGAGGAACTGTACGAATGACTGTGCTGGGAACAGGACCTGATGCGGCCGCGCGGCGGGTAGAGGCGCGGCCGCTACCGCAACGCCTCCACCCGCGTGACCGGTCCACCCAATCCGTGAATTCGCGCCGGCAGGGAAGCTGTCGCCACCTCCGCTCCCGTCTCCGCATCCACCGTGCGGAAGGTGGCCGTACCCGCACGCAGATCGAAGGTCAGTAGGCTGAGGGTGGAGCGGGCTGTCCCTGGGTATCCCACGTAATCACGCCCGCCGATGCCTCCGGAGGCAAAGACGTTCAGCCGGCCCAGTCGCCCCGGGTAGTAGGCCGCCTGGTGGCCGCTGATGTATGCCAGCACTCGCCCCCGCTCCATTACCTCGCGCAGGGGGACAGCGCCGCGAATCACTTCGCCGGGTCTGTTCTTCTCGCGGCTGATCCCGGCGAGAGGAAGGTGGCCGAGGACGATGCGTGCGCCTGCCGCTTTCGCCTGGGGCGCAGCGAGCTGGGCGGCCAGCCACCCGCGCTGATCTGCGCTCAGATCCGGGCTGCTCGCGTCCAGCGAGGCCACAAAGAGGCTCCGGCCCGACGCCCTGAGCAGGAAGCTGAAGCGGAAGGGAAAGGCGGAGCGGTCCAGAAAGGTGAGGGCGGGCGGGTGGGCCCTCCAGTAGGCCGCCGCCTCCCGGCGGTCCCGCGCCAGTGAGGCGTCGTGGTTCCCCAGGGTGAAGCCGAAAGGCAGTCCAGCCCTTCGCAGCGGCGCGTGGACCTCCCGGTCAAAGGCCGCCCACATCGCCTGCACCTGCGCGTCCGTCAAGCGGGCCTTCTGCCCGGCAATCAGGTCCCCCGCCGACAGCACGGCGTCGGGCTTCCAGTCTTCCACGATCTGGCCCACGCTGTGGCTCAGGGCCGCCGGATAGGTGGTGTTGCCGTAGGAACCGTTGAAGTCGCTCAGCACCGCCACCCTCAGCGTCTCGTCTGTGGTGGGGGCCGCGCCGAGCAGCAGAGGCGGCAGCAGCAGGGGCAGGAGGGCGCGCATACGCGTCAGTTCATCACGAAGCCTTGAGGGGACCGTCAGACTTTCATGACAGCTCGGGAGCACGCTGGGGTATGCCCACCGATCCCAAAGGCGGCGCCCTGCCCATCAATCCCATCCCGAATGTACGAACTCGGGAATTCGCTCCGGATACCATGTCCGCCGCCCAGGGCCCAGCCCCCACCGACTTCGCCGAGCGGGAGATTCCACCCACGCCGTTGCCTTCGGGTCAGGGTCTGGGGGCCGGACAGGTGGAGGCCATGCTCTCGGCGCACGGCCAGGACAGTGCGGCGGTGCAGGCCAACGGGGACCTCGCCGCCGTACAGGGCCGCGCTCCCACCGGTTCCTGACCCGCGCCATACTGCGCGCATGCGCTTCATCGCCGACGTGCGGGCCCTCTGCGCCGAACTGACCGGCTCGCAGGAAACCTTTCCCTTCGGCGCCGCCACCCTCGTGTTCAAGGTGGGCGGCAAGATGTATGCCCTGACGGACCTGCAGGGCGATCCCGTGGCCCTCAGCGTGAAGGTCCGCCCCGAGTACGGCGAGGAGTTGCGTGCGGCCCACGGAGCCATTACCCCCGGCCACCACCTCAACAAGCGTCACTGGGTCACGCTGCGGCTGGACGGCACATTGCCGAAGGGGCTGGCTACCGAACTGCTTCGGGAGAGCCACACCCTCGTCGTGAAGGGGCTGACAAAGGCGCAACGGGCGGCGTTGGGGGTGGAATAAAGGGAAGGCTGGGGGCGTTCGCCCCCAGCCTTCCCCTCGTCCTGAGATCAGAACGCTGTATCCAGCGCCCCCAGCGCCGCTTCCGGATTCTGAATCCCCGCCTGCGCCATATCGGGTCTGCCGCCGCCCTTGCCGCCCGCCGCCGCCGCGAGCTTGCCCGCAAGCTGTCCCGCGTGCGCGCCCCGGCCCACGGCGTCTTTGGTGGCCTTGACCACGAGGCCCTTGTCCGAGGCGATCACGGCGAGGTCCGCGCCCGACTGATCCAGCAGCTTGTCGGCTGCGCCGCGCAGCTCGTTGCCCTCGATGCCCGAGAGTTTGAGCGCCGCCACCCTGAACCCGCCCAGTTCGCGGACTTGCTGCGCGCTGCCCCCGCCGCCCATCTGCGCCTCGGCCAGCTGACGGCGGACCTGGGCGGTTTCTTGCTGAGCCGCCCTGAGCTGGGCTTGGAGGCCGGACACCCGCGCTTCCAGGCCCTCGGCGCTGGTGTTGAGTAGGCCCGCCACGCGCGCTGCACTTTGCAGACGCTCGCGCACCCAGGCCGTCGCCGCCTCGCCCGCCAGGGCCTCAATGCG
Organism: Deinococcus hopiensis KR-140; assembly: GCF_900176165.1. Lineage (NCBI taxonomy): Bacteria > Thermotogati > Deinococcota > Deinococci > Deinococcales > Deinococcaceae > Deinococcus > Deinococcus hopiensis. The sequence continues at coordinate 3,044,804 of NZ_FWWU01000009.1, read as the reverse complement.
GCGCACTCCGGCGGCCACGTTCTCGTCGGCCACGATCACGAACGCGCCGATGTCACCGGTGTGGCGAACGTGCGTTCCCCCGCAAAGCTCCATGCTCGCGACGGTGGTATCACCGAAGGGCACGCTGCCTTCCACGCGTACCACGCGCACGGTATCGCCGTACTTCTCACCGAAGAGGGCAGTGGCTCCGGCCGCCTTCGCCTCCTCAATGGGCATTTCGCGCCAGGTCACGGGGAAGTTGGCGGTCACCCAGCGGTTTACCAGACGCTCCACCTGGGCAATCTCGTCCAGCGTCATCGCCGCGCCGTGCGAGAAGTCGAAGCGCAATCTCTCGGCGGCAACCAGGGATCCCGCCTGCCGCACCCCGGCCCCCAGCACCGCGCGCAGGGCCGCGTGCAGGAGGTGGGTGGCCGTGTGGTGGCGCTGGATGGCCTGCCGCTCGCGCGAGACGACGCTGCGCACCGTGTCGCCGGGCTTCAGTTCGCCTTCCTCTACCTGCACGTCGTGCAGGAACACACCCACCGGGGTCTTGCGGGTGTCGCGCACCTGGCCGCGTCCCCTCTCTCCATTGGCGCTGTCCCATTCCAGTGCGCCCGTGTCGCCCACCTCGCCGCCCCCCTCTGCGTAGAAGGGCGTGCGTGACAAGACCACGGTGGCCTCGCTGCCAGCCGGCAGATGCGCCAGCCGTTCGCCCGCGCCGATGAGGGCCAGCACCTCGCCCTCGGCGATCAGCTCGTCATAACCGACAAACTGCGTGGCGGGCAGCCCTTCGAGCGCTTCCTGGTTGCCGCCGAACAGTTCGGATTTGCCGTATTTGCTGCCCGCGCGGGCGATTTCCTGCGCCTTTTCCAGGCTCTCGGCGTACGCGGCCTCGTCCACGCTGACGCCGTATTCCTCGGCAATTTCTTTGGTCAGGTCCAGGGGAAAGCCGTAGGTGTCGTAGAGGAGAAAAGCGTTCTGTCCGGAGAGGACCGCGCCGCGTTCCAGACCGTTGAGCATGTTGCCGATGCGTTGGATGCCGCTTTCCAGCGTTCTGAGAAAGCCTTCTTCCTCCGTCCGGATGGCCGCCGTGACGCGCGCCTCTTCCTGCGCCAGTTCGGGATACGCCCCGCCCATGCGCTCCACGACGAGGGGCACGAGTTTATAAAGCGTCGGCTCGCGCAGGCCCAGCAGGTAGGCGTGGCGGGAGGCGCGGCGCATGATCTTTCGCAGGACCGAGCCGCGTCCATTTGGACTGAACGCCACCCCGTCCGTCAGCGTCATTGAAACGCTGCGGATATGCTCGGCCACCACCCGGTGCGACAGGCTCTGTACGCCCTCGTAGGGCTTGCCGCTCAGTTCCGCGATGCGGGCGATGATGGGTGCGAACACGTCGTTGGAGTAAAAGTCGTACACGTCCTGCACAACGGTGGCGATGCGCTCCAGCCCCATGCCGGTGTCGATGTTCTTGAAGGGCAGATCGGCCAGGACGGGCGTTCCATCAGGCTGCGGATCCTGACGGTCGTACTGGGGAAAGACGTTGTTCCAGATTTCGAGGAAGCGCGCCGATTCGCGCGTCTCGGCGTAGTCGGCCCAGGTATCCAGGCCGTACTTGGGGCCCCGGTCATAGAAAATCTCGGAGCAGGGACCGCACGGACCGTTGGGGCCCTTGGCGGGCGCATCAGCGGGCCAGAAGTTCTCGTCGGCACCGAAACGCAGGATGTGGCTCTCGGGCAGCCCGATTTCCTTGGTCCAGATCGTGAAGGCTTCCTCGTCATCCTCGTAGATGGTGGCGTAGAGCTTGGAGGGGTCCAGGCCCATCCATTCCGGACCGGTCAGAAATTCCCAGGCCCAGGTCAGCGCCTCGCGCTTGAAGTAGTCCCCGAAGGAGAAGTTGCCCAGCATCTCCAGCAGTGAGCAGTGGCGCAGGGTGCGGCCCACGTTCTCGATATCGCCCACGCGGAGGCACTTTTGCGCGGTGGTGACGCGCTTGTTCTCACCGTGGCCGGAGAACCGGGCGGGCGCACCCATAAATTGCGCCTTGAAGGGCTGCATGCCCGCCACGGTAAACAGCGTGGTGGGATCGGGGGCGATCAGCGAGTGGCTGGGCAGGCGCAGGTGCCCCTTACTCTCAAAGAACGACAGGTACTTTTCCCTGATATCGGCGGTGGTCAGCGGCCCGGTCATGCGGATGAGTCTATCAGCGCGGCCAGGGGCGAGAATCTGCCCTTTCCACGCTTGGATGTGTGCCACTTGGCGCATGCGGCTGTGGGGTTGGGCCCCTACCCTGAGAAGGGAAGCCCGAAGCCCGAGACTACCGCCCGCACGCCCACGCCGCGCACCCGGGAAAGCCACGCCGCTGATTTCCGCGCCCTGGGGCGGGTGAATGGGGGAGCGGTGGCCGTGATTCAAGCGTACAGAAGACGTGTTGACGCCAGAAGTCACGCCCGTCCATAGCACGGGCCTCACGGCCCCGGCGGGCTCGCAGCCCACCATCTGCCACGCCCGCCTTCGATCCCGCCCGCACCGCCCGCACGCCCACGCGGGGAAGTGGGTGCGGTGCCCGGGGCCTTTCGCACCGGGCCGGACGTGCTCCGGAGCGGTCACCCGCATTCGCCCTTCGCGGCGTGGGGCAAACGCGCGCGCCGCAGGGAACGGCGAACCATGAACTCCCCTTCTCGCTGAAGGCCCACCCCTGGCCCACCTGTACGGACTGGACGCCCGGGTGCTGCTGGGCAACGAGAAGAACACCAGCCTGCACCTCGCGGAAGTGCGGGCCGGAAAGCGGGGCACGGTTTCCCAGGCCGCACCCATCCCCATGAGCGGCGAGCGCCAGTGGATCACGCTTGACGAACTCGACGACGGAACCTTCCACCCGTCGAGGCCGCCTTCGAGGCGAGCGGAGCGGTGAACATGGGGCAAGCTGGCTCGGGCACTGCGCGCTTGATGTGTCAGCGGGCGCTGGTGAATTTCGCGGAGGAGGAGGTGGGGGCGTTTCCCCACGGGCTGGACCACTCACCTCCTCGCTGCTTCGCAGCGCTATGGGTTCCTCCGGGGGAGAGGGGAAATGCTCCCTGTTAATTCAAATCTGTTGCCCACCACGCTTCGCGCTGCGCCGCCAGCTTCGCCCTCGCGTCTCCCAGCGTCTCCAGGGCGCTGGTCAGGCCCCTCCAGTCGGTCTCGCTCATGGGGTCGATGACCAGGGCGCGCTGGTGAAACTGGGAGGCGTCTTTGGGACGGCCCGCGGCAGTGGCCGCCTGGGCGGCGAGGCCCAGTACGCTGAGCTGCTTTTGCTCCAGGCGGGCGCGCACGTCGTCCACCCAGGGACTGTCCACGCCAGGCAGAAAGTGGCCGTACATGCCGGTCAGCTCGCGCAGTTCTTCCAGGCCCAGCGCGCCCTGTTCGGCCTGGGCTGCCAGCAGTTCAAAGCGCTGCACGTCGTACTCGGGACGCAGGTTCTCCGCGAGGGCGTAGCGCCGGTTGGTGCTGACCACGGCCTCGTTGCTCAGGCTGCGGCGCAGACGGTGCAGGGTGGTGTGAAAGAGGCTGCTCGCGCGGGCCTCGTCTTTCTCGGGCCACAGCGCCTCGGCAGCTTCCCAGGACGTGACCTCGTTGTGCTCCAGCAGATAGAAAAACAGCTCCAGCGCCTTGCGCGACACCCAAGACACCGGCACGCCCTGCCACACCACCTGCGCGGTGCCCAGGCCACGGGCGGACATGCCGCTCTCGCTTTGCAGGGTCAGGCCCGCGCGGCGCAGTCGGGCATCGATCACTTCCCGCAGGTCTTGCGGCGTGAAGGGTTTGGGCAGGTAGTCGTCGGCCCCCAGGTTCATGCCGCGCCGCACATCGGTGCGCTCGGCGTGGCTGGAGAGCAGCACGAAGGGCATGGCCCCCAGCTTGTCGTGGGCGCGGACCTGTTCCAGAAATTCGAGGCCCGTCATGTAGGGCATCACCACGTCGCTGATGACCAGATCGGGCGTGAAGACCTTGAGGAGGTCCAGCGCCTCAACGGGATGGCTGCTGGTGCGAACCTCGTGCCCGGCCCGGGTGAGGATCACGCTGATCAGTTTGAGGATGGCGGCGTCGTCATCCACCACCAGGATGCGCGGCATGACTGAATTCTAACAGGCCGTTGAGAAGGAGGCGGGCGCAACCCACGTTCTCCCCACTCCTTTACCCTGGGAGGCATGACGTTTTCCCCACCTGTTCCCCCCACGGTCATTTACGCCCGGACCCTGACGCTCGACGATGCACGTCCCCAAGCTGAGGCTGTGCTGGTGGGCGGTGGACGGGTGCTGGCCGTGGGCACGCGGGAAGAGGTGGCCGCCCTCGCTCCCCGCGCCGAGGTGCAAGATCACCGCGATCTGCTGCTCACACCGGGGCTCAGCGAGGCGCACATTCACCTCGTCTCCTACGGCTTCTCGCTGTCTCAGCTGAACCTGCACGGGGCGCGCAGCGTGTCGGAGGTGCAGGCGCGGGTGGGCCAGCGGGCGCTGAACACGCCGCGCGGAACGTGGATTCGCGGCGGCGGCTTCCTGCTGTCCGAACTGGGCCTGACGGACTACCCCACCGCCGCCCTACTGGATGAGGTCAGCCCACACCACCCCGTTTTGCTCTACTCTCGGGACCTCCACATGAGCTGGGCCAACTCACTCGCGCTGCGACTGGCTGGGGTGAGCGGCACCACCCCGGACCCCGAGGGCGGCCGCGTCGTGCGGCCCCTGGGCACCCTGCTGGAAAATGCCACGGACCTCCTGGCCCGCGCCCTGCCCGTGCCCACCGAGGCCGAGTACCTCGCGGCGGCACGCGCAGGCGCCAATGACCTCGCCGCGCGGGGCTACGTCAGCGCCCACACGATGGCCTTCGAGTCTCCGGAAGCGCCCCGCGCCCTGCAAACGCTGGCGGCCCAGGGCGAGTTGCCGCTGCGCGTCTGGGCCACCTTGCCCCACGGGCGCCTGGGCCACGCCCGTGAACTGGGCCTGAGCCTCAATCCAGGCGGCCTCTTTCAGTGGGGTGGCGTGAAGTTCTTCGCCGATGGAGCGCTGGGCAGCCGCACTGCCTGGCTCCACGCCCCGGGCTTTGCCGACGGCAGCGGCACGGGCATTCCGCTGGACCCGCCCGAACTCATCCGCGAGCGCGGTGAGCAGGCCCTGCGTCTCGGCCTCACGCCCGTTACCCACGCCATCGGGGACCGGGCCAATACGGAGGTACTGGATGTGTACGATGCCCTGCGCCCCCTTGCCAAGGAGAAAGGCGTGCGCCTGCGCGTGGAACATGCCCAGCACCTGCGCCCCCAGGACCTTCCCCGCTTTCGCGGCCTGACCGCCAGTGTGCAGCCCATCCACCTCCAGGCCGACGGTCCCATGATCCGGGAGTTGATGCCCCACCTCACCACCACGAGTTACGCCTTCCGCTCGCTGAAGGCGGCGGGGGCCGTCCTCGCCTTCGGGTCCGACGCGCCCGTCGCGCCGCCCGAGTACCGCGCCAACTTCGCGGCGGCCATGACGCGGGTGGACGACGCGGGCGAGCGCGTTGCCGCGGCTGAAGCCCTCACGGAGATGGACGTGCTGCACGCCCATACCCGGGGCCCCGCCCTCGCCGCCGGATGGGACGACGAGGGCGTCATCCGCCCTGGTGCCCGCGCGGCCTTTACGCTGTGGGACCGGCTGGGCGGCAACGCGCGGGCGCTGGTACTGTAGGGCGCTGGAGCCGCCGCAACCTGCCAAAGCTCGGCGGCAGAGGGCCAACCTCCCGGCGACCCGCGCCTCCGAAAAGTTCTGAAGATGGACCTCCAGGTTGGTGTAACCGGGCGCGCACGGGGTCTCGGCCAGCATGAAGCGCTGCGCGGTGACGTCGCTGGAAAAGGAAATCTGAATCGCCTCGTCCTCGGCGTTGCCCACCGACACGTGGTCGGTGGGGCCAACCCTCGCCCAGCGCAGGCGCAGACCGTCGTCGGTGGCTCCGGCGGGCAGCCCTCATCCCCGCAGACGTTGTCACCCTCGGTGTTGAGCCCGCGCAGGATCACGCCGCCCGGCGATGGTCACGTCCGGCCGAGAGAGGGAGGGGGTTCCAGCGGTGGCGCCGCTCACCTTGAACAAAGTCCTGCGCGGCCCAGTCTGATCCAAGGCGTCTTGCAACGAACCGGGGCCGGAAGCGTTCAGGTTGGTCACGTAGATCGCGCGCCTTCCCGGTCCGTAGCCGCCGCACCGAAGCCCTCCGCACCGGGAAAGGGCGGGCGGGAGGAGGACGCCCCACCGCTGCTTCTCCCGGAACCTCCGCCCTGCGGCCGCCTGGGCGCGGACCGGACCCCGAAGACGAACAGGTGACGAGCAGGGCCAGCAGCCGTGGGGCGAGGGCAGTCCTGTACATGGTGGCTCCTGTGGAGAAGGGTGGAAAGGTCGGGGAAACACCGCCAGCATACGTCCCGGGATCTTGCGGGAATCTGCCGGACCGTCTCAACAGGCGACAAAAAAGACCGGGCGCGTGTCCCGGCCTTCTGCGCTCTGCCCTCGGCGCCGTCAGGCCTCCACGTCCTCCGGCAACTCCGCGTTGGAGTAGACGTTCTGCACATCGTCCAGGTCTTCCAGCGCGTCGATCAGCGTCAGCAGTTTGCGAACGTCGTCGCCGCTCACCGCCACCGTGTTGGTGGGAATCATGGTGATCTGCCCGCTCTCGGCCTTGAAGCCCGCCGCCGAGAGGCCGTCTTGCACGGCGTACAGGTCATTGGGAGCGGTGCTGATTTCCAGGCCGTCCTCCGATTCTTGAAAGTCCTCGGCGCCGTGTTCGATGGCCGCTTCCTGTGCGGCTTCAGAGGCGTCAGGCAGCAGGATCACGCCTTTTTTCTCGAACTGCCAGGCCACGCTGCCGTTGGTGCCCAGCGAGCCACCGCGCTTGTTGAACACGGCGCGGATATCGGCCACCGTGCGGTTCACGTTGTCGGTCAGCGTCTCGATAAAGATGGCGGTGCCGCCGGGGCCGTAGCCCTCGTAGGTGACTTCCTTGTACTCGGCCGCCCCCTCCGCCGCGCCCACCGCGCGCTTGATGGCGTTGTCGATGTTGTCCACCGGCACCGTATCGGCCTTGGCCGCCGCGATGGCGTTTTTCAGGCCCAGATTCCCCGCGGGGTCCCCACTGCCGCCGGAGCGCACAGCGGCCTGAATGGCGCGAATATGCTTGGAGTACATCGCGCTTCTCTTTTTGTCGTTGGCACCCTTCTTGCGCTTGATCTGGGACCATTTGCTGTGACCGGCCATTTTCAGTGTCTCCTTCGGTGTACTTTGGCCCCGTTCTGACGGACGTGGGCGGACGCGCCCACTGCGGCCCTCTGGCCGGGAGCGCGTGATGGAAGGCATTCTAGCGTGGGCCGCCTACTGGGCCGTCCCCAGGAGGCGGATCTGCGCCCGCAGCCCGGACGTGTCCACCCGGTCCGCCGTGATCTCCATCAGCACCGTGTCGAAGCGCTCGGACCCCAGCCGAACCGCGCCCGTGCGCCGCCCGATCTCGGAGAAGCCCACCTTCTCGTAGGCGCGGATGCCCCGGGTGTTGAAGGCGAAGACCTTCAGGAAAATGTTGTGCAGGCCCAGGTGAAACACGCCGTAGGTCACCATCAGCCGGACGGCCTCCTTGCCGAGGCCGCCGCTCCAGCATTCGGGATCGTGGATCGAGACGCCGAGTTCCGCCGTGCCGTGGCGGTGGTTGATGTCGCGCAGGTCTATGCCTCCAATCAACCGCCCGGCCTCGCGCTCGTAGATGCCGAAAGTGATCTGGGTGGGTGAGTTGCGGCTGACGGCCTCGAAATACGCCTGCTCGTCTTCCAGGCTGTAGGAGGCTCCGTGGCCGCTCAGGTACGTGGTCAGCTCCAGGTTCTGGAAGAGGCGGGCGAGTTCCGGAATGTCCTCGCGGCGCAGCCGCGCGAGCATCACGCGCTCGCCCCGCAGGACCGGGATGGGAGGTGGCGTCATGGCGGCCACTGTACCCGCTCCGGCGCGTCCTGGAGCTCAGGGACGCAGGTCTTCCTCCTCGGTCAGGAAGTCCACCGCGCCTGAGCCGATCTCGTAGTAGGCGCCGATCACGCGGATCTGGCCCCGGGCCTCGGCCGCCTGGATAACGGGCTGCTCGCGCAGGAGGGCCACCTGGTGGCGCACGTTATTCAGTACCGCCTCGCGCATCCGGGCCTTCTTGTCACGGATGGGAGGCAGGTCCCGCACGCTGGGCTGGATACGGGCGATCAGGCGGCGCAGGTTCTCGGGCTCGCGGCCCACCTCGGCCTCGCTCATCAGGGCGGCGGCCACCGCTCCGCAGCCCTCGTGGCCCATCACCACGATCAGCCGCACGTTGAGGTGTTCAGTGGCGTATTCCAGGGTGCCCAGGCCCGACTCGCCGACGACGTTGCCCGCCACCCGCACCACGAAGAGGTCCCCCAGGCCCTGATCAAACACGATCTCCACGGGCACGCGGCTGTCGCTGCACGCCAGCACGGCGGCAAAGGGCGTCTGGGTCATGATCTGGGCGCGGCGCTGGTTGGCGTCGGCCTCGGGGCGGGTGGCGCGGCCCGAGAAGAAGCGGGTGTTGCCCTCCTTGAGGGCCCCAATCGCGTCTTCCGGCGAGGCCATGCGCGCGGGACGCAGTCCGGCAATGTCCTCCATGCTCGCGCCCCGGCGGATGGCGTCCAGAATGCGCTGCTCCAGTTCGGCGGGATCAAAAGGGGGCTGACTCACGCCCTCCATGCTACCCGCCCCCGGCGGGAAGTCGGTATCGTCGGTCTATGACAGACCCCACCCTGGAGGAACTGCTGGAGCGCTACGCCACCCTGCGCGACACGTTGCAGGGCCTGGAGCTGGAACGCGACGAGCTGGCCGCCCAGATCAAGGCCGCCCTTCAGACCGGGGCGCGGCCCGAAACGGAGCTCTACCGCGCCGAGCTGAAGGTCTCGCGCCGGGTGGAGTACCCCCTGGACCGCTTCCGGGACGTGTTCGGCGACGCGGCGGCGCTGGAAGTGGCGTCCGTGGACCGCAAGAAGGCCGAGGCCCTGGCGAAGTCGGGCGACCTGGATGCCGAGCGGCTGCGCGAACTGGCCCTGGTCAAGGAAGTGCAGGCGCTGGTGCTGGTACCGAAGACGCGGTAGGGGAGCGGCGGGTTTCCAGCGGCCAGCCGCGCATACCGTTTCCGGATCATCCGTTCCATCCCCTCCGCTTCGGTGGTTCCGCACCGCTGTGTCACCGTTTTTCCTGCTCGCTCCGCTGGGGTTCATCAGTGATGGAATAACTGGTGAACCCGAATCCTGATCAGGTCCTCGGCGCGCTGAGAGCAGCGCGCTGCTCGTTCTCCCCCCGCCGCTGTTCAAGCGCCCCCTCCAGGCGCCAGAACACCAGCGCCGCCGCGAAGGCCAGCCCCGCCACGGTCAGCCACAGGGGGGCGTTGCCGTACCGGGCGAGCAGAAAGCCTCCCAGCAGGGGCGCGAGCAGCGTCGCCAGTCCCGACATGCTGCCGACCAGCCCGATGTAGGTGGCGCGCAGTTCCGGGCAGGCCAGTTCGGCCGTGATGCTCTTGCCGATGCTGTAGCTGACGATCTCGCCCAGGGACCAAATGCAAACGGCCAGGACGTGCAGGGCGAAGGTATGCGCAAAGGCGTGGATCAGGAAGCCTGCGCCCAGCAGCGCCGCGCCCCAGACCTGCCAGCGGGGATGGTCGCTGCGTGAGGTGACGTGCCCCAGTGGCAGGCCCAGTCCCACCACCAGCAGCCCGTTGACCGAGAGGGCCTGCCCGTATTGCACGGCGGTCAAGCCCTGCTGAACGAACACGAGCGCCAGCATCCGGTAACTGTGGTATGTCAGCGCGAACAGCAACGACGCGAGGCAGAATCGCCACAGCAAGGCGTCCCGGGGCAGCAGGGAAGGCCCCCTTCCCGACTTACGCCCAGGCCGAACATTCCGCGCTCCAAACAGGCCGAGCAGCAGGGCGTAGGCGGCCATCGTGGCGGCGTCGAGCCAGAACAGCAGCCGGAACGAGAAGCCCGACAGCCAGCCGCCGAGCGCGGGCGCGACGGACGTTCCCACATTGACTGCCCAGTACAGCAGGTTGTAGGCGCGGGTGCGTTGCCCTCCCGTGGTCATCGCCGCCACCGCGCTGCTCGCGGCAGGCTTGTACATCGCTGTCAGCAGCGAAAAGGCGAGTGCGCCCAGCAGGAGGCCCCCGAAGCCAGGCGCGGCGGGCAGCGCCAGCAACACTGCCGCGCCCCCGCCCAGCGCGAGCATCATGGTGGGGGTGCTGCCCAGACGGTCACTCACCGGCCCGCTGAGCGCCTCGGCCACAAAGCGGCCCACGCCGAGCATGCTCAGGATCAGGCTGACCTCGGAAATTCCCATATGTCGCTCGGACGTGAGGTAAAAGCCCAGCAGTGGCACCACAAACTCGCCGATCCGGTTGATCAGCGTGCCCACCCACAGCACCCAGAAGGGTTGCGGGTAGGCCCGGTACACACCCCGGAGAGACGCGGCGAGGGGAGTCATGAACCTCAGTGTAAAAGTGCTCCAAACGTTGCCCGCACCAACTGTTGTTACCGGAGTAGGCACACCAGGGCTTTCAGGCTCCCCGCCGTGCCCACACAAAGCGTTCGCGCCCAGTCAGGTCCCGCCGCACTTCGGTCTCCCAGCCGCTTATCCGGAGTTCGGCGGCAAACGTGGACGCGTTGCGTGGGTCGAGTTCCAGCAGCAGCAGACCGCCCAGTGCGAGGGCGCCCGCCGCTTCCGCCGCCAGGGGGCGTGCCACGTCCAGTCCGTCCGGCCCGGCGTAGAGGGCAAGGTCCGGGTCAAAGCGCACCTCGGGATCGGCCGCTTCACGGTCTGCGTCTGGAAGATAGGGTGGATTGCTGACGATGAGGTCAAAGGGCCCAGACAGGCCCGCGAGCAGGTGGCCCTCCACGAAGGTCACGTCCAGGCCGTTCCGCTCGGCATTCTCCCGGGCGAGGCTCAGCGCCTCGGGGCTGAGATCCGTGGCGCTGATGGTGGCATCTGGGCGAGCGTGCGTGAGGCCGAGCGCCAGGGCTCCTGTTCCCGTTCCCACGTCCAGCACGCGGGGGGCCACCACCTCCTGCAGGCCCTCCAGCGCGAGGTGGAGCAGCCATTCCGTCTCCGGGCGGGGCACCAGGGCGCGCGGGTCGCTTCTCAGGCGCACGCCGCCCCATTCCACCTCGCCGAGCAGATGCTGGAGGGGTTCGCGTCCGGCCCGGCGGTGCAGAAGTTCGGCGAGGCGGGCGGCGTCGGCGCCGGGCACCACGTCGCCCGCGCGGGTCAGCAGGGCGGAGCGGCTGAGGTTCAGGGCATGCTCCACCAGCGCCCGCGCGTCGGCCTCGGGCGAGGGGAGGCCCGCCCCACGCAAAAGGCGCGTGGCCTCCTGCAGCCACGCGCGAACGGTTCGGGACGCTGGCAAGACGCGAGGTTAGGCGTGGCGCGGCTTGATAATCAAGCGCCGGGCCGCGCCCTCGCCCACCGACTCGGTGGTCACGTCGGGATGCTCCTTCAGGGCAATGTGCAGCACGCGCCGCTCGGCGGGGGGCATGGGCTGGAGTTCGTGCGCCTCACCGCTCTTGGCGACCTGCAGGGCCAGCCGCTCGGCCAGCCGGGTGAGGGTATCGGCCTGCCGCCTGCGGAAGCCGCCCACGTCCACCCGCACCCGCAGGTCGCTGCGCCCCGCCTGCTTGGCAAGGACGGTGTAGGCCAGCACTTCGATGGCCCCCAGCGTGCGCCCGTCGCGTCCCGCGAGGCGAGAAGCGTTCTCGCCGCCGATCTCGGCTTCCAGGGCGTCCTCACCCTCGCGCACCTGCACGGTCAGCGTGGGGTCGATGCGGGTGATCAGGCCCTGCAAGAAGCGTTCGAGGACCGCGCTCGGCTCCTCGGGCACGGCTTCGGCAACAGAGGCTGGAAAGGCCGCAACCTCGGGCGCGGGCGGCGGTGTCTCCACATCATCCGCGCCCGAAATGCCCAGCCCCGCCAGGTAGTCGTCGAGGTTCGTGCGGTTGTCCATACCCCGCAGTCTAGCGCGCTGTTCTCACGGCATTCCCACAGAGTAAGCAGAGTGCAGAGAGCCAAAAGAAAAAGGCGGAGGCTTGCGGCTCCGCCTTCTGTCACCCTCTGCGCTCTACCTTTAGCCTTCTGCTTTTTCCACGAGGTACCCCCGCTCGATCACGTCGGGCGTGCCGGGCATGCCCGGCTGGATGCGGGTCAGGCGGTCCAGCACGTCCAGGCCCTCCACCACGCGGCCGAACACGGTGTGCCGTCCGTCGAGGTGGGGGGTGGCGGTGAAGGTGATGAAAAACTGCGAGCCGTTGGTGGCGGGGCCGCGGTTGGCCATGCTCAGCACGCCCTTGCCGCTGTGGCGGTGGGGGTTGTCCACGAACTCGTCCTCGAAGGTGTAGCCGGGGCCCCCCGCGCCGGTGCCGCTGGGATCGCCCGTTTGGGCCATGAAGCCGTCGATGACGCGGTGGAACTTGATGCCGTCGTAGTAGTGGTGACGCAGCAGGTACGCGAACGAGTTCACGGTCACGGGGGCCGCGTCGGCGAACAGCTCAACGACGATGCGGCCCTTGCTCGTCTCCAGCACAGCGCGGTAGCTCTTGCCGGGATCGATGCCCTCGCCGAGTTCGGGCTCCTGCGCGAAGGCGGTCTTGCGCTCGCTGGCGAGTTCGGGGGAGGGGGTGAAGCCTTCGGCGTTGTACTGGTCGGTGGTCATGGGGGCATTGTAACGAGTCACCACTCGCCAGCGTCCAGTCGCCAGGATGCGGAGATACCCTTCTGTTTTTCTGACGGCTGGCCCTGGCGCTTTTACTCCACCACCCACGCCCCCGCCCGCATCAGCGGCTCGCACGTGCCGTCTGCGCGGATGCCGTCCACGTCTGTCTGTGGCGTGCCAATCATCCAGTCCACGTGGATCAGGCTGTCGTTGCCGCCCGCTGCCTTCAGCCCCTGCTCGTCCTCGCCGCCCTCCACGTTGGTGGGGTAGCAGCGGCCCAAGGCGATGTGCGAGGCGGCGTTCTCGTCGAACAGGGTGTTCAGGAAGAGGGTTCCGGTCTGCGCCACCGGGGCGGAGGCGGGCACGAGGGCGATCTCACCGAGGTGGGCCGCGCCCTCGTCGGTGCCGATCAGTTGCCGCAGCGTGGCCTCGCCTCCCTCGGCGTTGATCTCCACCGCCCGGCCGTTCTCAAAGCGCACGCGGATACCGGTGATGAGTTGCCCGCGCGCACTCAGCGGCTTGCTGGCGACGGCCACCCCATTCACGCGCCCGCGGTGAGGCGCAGTGAACACCTCGTCGGTAGGCAGGTTGGGCACACCGCGAATGCCGTTCTTCGCCGTCTCTGCGCCGCCCAGCCAGATGTGACCGTCGGCCAGGCCCACGGTCAGGTCTGTCCCCAGTTCGCTCCTGAGGTGAATGGCCGCGTACTGCCGCCCGTTCAAAAAGGCGGTCAGGCGTTCCAGGCGGTCCAGATGTTCGGTCCACGCCGCCACTGGATCGGGCGTGTCGGCGCGCGTGACGGCAAAAATATCGTTCCACAGCCGCGCGACGGCTTCTTCCTCGGGCAGTTCTGGATAGACCCGGCGTGCCCACGCAGGGGTGCTCATGGCGGCGACGGTCCAGTTGACGTGCATGCCGCCAATGGCCTCGTTGACCTTCCGCATCGCCTGAGAGGTGAGCTTCGAGCGTTGGGCCACCCGGTCTGGGTTGACGCCCGCCAGCAGCGATGGGTCCTCACCCACGATGGCGATAAAGGCGTAGCCGTCCTCCAACAGGTGTTCGCTTTCCTCCGCGAACCACTCGGGGAGAAAATCCACGGCGTTGTCCGCACCGTCCTCGTACAGGGCCAGGTTGAGGTGGGGATCACTGTAATTCGCGCGTACGTCGAGCGCTCCCGCCCGGTAGGCGGCCCGCGCCACCAGCCGCACGAGGGGCGCGGCCTCCAGCGGTGCATTGATGTGTACCTTGCCCCCCTGCGGCAGGTTGACGCCCGTGCGGACGAGCAGTTCGGCGTAGCGGGCGAGCCGGTCTTCAAACGTCTGCGTTGTCGTGGTGGTCATGGCCCTCACTCTAGGGTGGGTGGTCCCGTTTCGGGTTCGGTCACGCGCCAGTACGCGCCCCCTCGCGCGCCAGCAGGCCCGGCAGTTCGCGGCGCAGGGTGGAGCAGTCCCCGTCTCGGCCAGCGCCCCGTTGACCTCGCGCTCGGCGTGGGCCCGGCCCGAACAGCGTGGCGCGCTCCGCCAGGGTCACGGCCCCAGGCGGGGATGCCCCGCTGCCCGCACGGTGGTCATCCCCGCCTCGGTGAGCGGCGCGAGGTGAGGACCGCGGCGGGCGCGATGTTTAGTAGCCGCGCCAGCGCTTCCCCGGGCGGCGGCGCCGTCCAGATCAGCCGCAACAGTGTCGGCCGCGCCGAATGCAGCAGGGCGCGGAAGACGGCAGCGCGGGCATTCAGGTCTGCACGCATGGCCGCGTCTCCTGAGGCCAGGCCCGCTGGTTGCGGGCGAGGAAGCGGCTGGCCGCGTAAATTTCCAGTGCCGCCCGCAGCGTTGCCAGCCGGGCGCTCGCCTGGGCGGCTGCCCCCCTGTCATACAGTTTCCGGATAAGCTATTACATTTCCTCCGCTCCGGTGCTTCCACGCCTCTTCGCCACCGTTTTTCCTGCTCGCTCCGCTTGTATTTCATCACTGCTGAACCGGAATCCTCATCATTCGCTCCGTGTGCCAGCCGCAGGTCCCGCCCGACGTTCGTGAGCAGGCTGTTCATACCGGCCTGGATTGAATCGTTCGCGGGGTAATTCAATCCGAGCAGAGCGGGAAGGAGAGAAACGGGTTGCGGGTGTGGAGTTGGCAAACCGGCGGTCCCCCGGTCTGTTCACCAGACAGGCGGAGCCCGTATCATACGAAACCAAATTGATTCCTATATATGACTATATATGGTGGGGATATAGATCACGTCTGGGAAGACATAAATAGATATGACTCTCATAACCATATGGGTGAGAATCATTATTACTCCGTATCAGACTCCAGCAGCCCGCTGGTTCGTCCGGGTCTGGAGCGGTAGGGTCGGCCCTGTTTTCATTCCGATATCTCTCCGATAGGAGCAGTTGTCAAAAAGAAGTCCTCTTTTTGACCGAGTCCGGCGAGCGGACTTAAATTCGCATGGGGAAGAATGGCGCCGTGAGGGTGCCCCTCCACGTACGGCGCCATTCGGACAAATCCTCTATAAGCTGATTTGAGAAATATCGGAGTGAAGCAGATGGCCTACCCTTGAGCGCTGAGCACCTCCCCTCACCACCCCTCGATCTGCCGCCCCGCCTCGAAGGTTGCAATACCCGCCGCCACTGCCAGATTCAGGCTGCGGCCCCCGCCAGGCTGGGGCAACTTGAGCGTGGGCAGGCCCTCACGCAGCCAGACGGGGAGGCCGCGCGACTCGGGCCCGAACAGCAGGTAATCACCTCGCCGGAAGCCCGCGCGGGTATGGACCTTGGTGGCGTGGGTGGAAAAGGCCCAGACGCGCGCTTCTCCGGGCAGGCCCTCCTGAAAGGCCGTCCAGCTGACGTGCTCGTGAAGCCGCACGCCCTCCATGTAGTCCATGACCGCGCGGCGAAACTCGCGGTCATGCAGGTGGAAGCCGAAGGGGCGAATCAGGTGCAGCTCGGCCCCCAGTACCGAGCAGGTGCGCGCGACGTTGCCCACGTTGCCTGCCTTCTCCGGCTCGAACAGCACGACGTGCAGCAGGGGGAAAGGTCCGCTCACCCTTCCACCCGTGCGAGCAGTACAGTGGCCCGTACCTGTACGTGATCGGGCGCGAGGCCCTCAGAGGTCTTGAAGCTCAAACCCACCTCCGTCTCGGGGAGATTCAGGAGGGCAGACAGGCTGCGGGCGATGTCGCTGCGCAGCGCCCCAAGCTTGGGCCGGTCCAGCGTGACCACCAGGGCGACGTTCACGGGCGCGTACTGCCACTCGCGGACCAGCCCGAGGGTGTGGGCCAGAATCCGGGCCGAGTCCAGCCCCGCGTTCTCAGCGGCGGTGTCGGGGAAATACTGCCCGATATCACCCAGGGCAAGGCCCGAGAGCAGCGCGTCGGCCACCGCGTGGAGCACGGCGTCACCGTCGCTGTGGGCCACCGCGCCGCGCTCGGCGTGGGGAATGGGCACACCGCCGAGAATCAGGGCACGGCCCTCACCCAAACGGTGCGCGTCCTCGCCGTAGCCAACTCGGTAGGGGAGAGGAGAGGTCATGGAGAGAAGTTTAGGCGCTGTGGGCGGAAGCTCCGCCCTCTACCTCTACCTCTGCCGCTCCGCGCGTCGCATTCCTCAGCGCTTCCGAAAACCCTTCCACGTCCTCCGGGTAAAGCTCCACGGGCAACTTGACGCCCAGGGCCGTGTATTCCTCTCCGCCCCGTTCCGCTCCGAAGGTCGCCAGCAGGTGATACAGGGCGCTGAGGTGCTCGAAGGGCACAGCGACGGTGAGGGTCTGCCGGGGCCGCACCTCCAGGCGCGGCGCGGTGCGGAGGCATTCCGCTGCCGTGCCCCCATACGCCCGCACCAACCCCCCTGTACCCAGCTTCACGCCGCCGTAGTAGCGCACCACCACCACCGTGACGTGATCCACGCCCTGCCCATCGGTGGCCCGCAGGATAGGTGCCCCCGCCGTGCCCCCCGGTTCGCCGTCATCGCTGAAACGGTAAGCGGCCCCGATGCGGTACGCCCAGCAGTGGTGGGTGGCGTCCGGGTAGCGTTCGCGCAGGGCCGAGAGCACGGTCAGCGCCTCCTCGGGAGAGTCGGCGCGCTCGGCAAAGGCCAGAAACTCGCTGTCCTCCACCACGGCGTTAAAGCGGTGCGGGGCCGCGAGGGTGGTGAAAGGAGCGGGAAGACCGGCAGGCGGAGTCACAGCAGGCCGCGCTCCACGAGAAAGCGCCGGGCGTGCCACAGCGTCAGGCTGCTCGCGCCGTCGGCGATCTCGCCCGTCTCCAGCATCCGGTAGGCCTCGCGCAGGGGCAGCACCACCCGCTCAATGACCTCGCTGTCCTCGTGGGCCGTGTCGCCCAGGGTCACGCCAAGGGCGAGCAGGGGGTAAAACACCACCCCGCTGATGCTCGGCTGCGGGTAGAAACCGGGCAGGGGCAGCCACTCGGCGGCCACGCCGCCCACCTCCTCGGCCAGTTCGCGGGTGGCGGCGGCGTGCAGGTCCTCGCCCCGCTCCACGCCGCCCGCCACCACTTCCCAAACCGTGGCCCGCAGGGGGTATCGGTACTGGCGGATCAGCACGGCCTCGCCCGCCACCGTGACCGGCAGCACGAAGACGGCGCGAGGACCGCGCGGCCGGTACTGGTACACCGCTTCCCCGCCGGAGGGCGTCTGCACCCGGTCTTCGAGCACCACCCGGAAGCCGTCCACGAGGACGCGCGACGAGAGGGTCTTCCAGGGCTGCGCCCCACCCGGCGCGAGGCTTACCCAGTTGGGATGCTCGGGGTTGAGGGGCGCGTCGCTCATGGAATCAGGCTAGCGTACCCGAACAGGCCGGGCCACCGCCCGTCTGGGCGAGGTCAGCGCCACGTCAGTGGTGCGTTCTCCCCTCCTCTTCCTCCAGCACGCGGCGCAGTTCGCGCAAGCGGTCCAGGGACTGCCTCGCCTGTTCCTCCTGGGCTTCACTCAGCCGGGCCAGGATAAGACGCAGCTGGGTTTCTACCTCGCCCTGCGCCTCGGTGTGCGGGCGGGTGCCGGGGGGAATGGTGCCCAGCATCTCCACGGCTTCCCGCGCCCGGTGGGGCAGTTGCCGCAACCCGTAACCCTGCCGTGACGCAATGGCTTCCTCAGGAAGGGAGATGGCGTCGATTTGGGCGAGGAGGGAGATGAGTTGGGGGGGGAGCGGGGCAGGAACCGGGACGGCCCTGGTTGGAGGCGTAGCTGGAGGAGTGGAGCTGGCCGGCCCGAAAGGCCGCTTAGGTTGAAGCGAGATGATGACGGCGAGCAGGGCCAGGCCAACCAGAACGGGCCAGCCTTGCCAGATCAGCAGGAGAAGGGCGGTGCAGACGAAGATGAAGATTCGCGGCGCTCCTGGACCGTGTATTGAGTGCGGGGAATTCCCCGCACTCTTCTTGACACGCGTTGCCTGCGTTGCGCCACGGTGCTGTTCTCGCCACGTGTTGAGCGCGATCACGCCTTCCAACGTCAATTCGTACTGACCCAAAAAGGGCCAGAGGGCGGTTCCCGGGCGGCCCGCAAGCAGCTGGCGGCCGCAAAGGTCCTTGAAAAGAGACCGCATTGTCCCTCCTGGCGGCGAACCCTTCTCCTGAACGGCTTCCAGAACTCGGGCCTCTTCCGTCGTCAACCCGCGGCGTGGGGCTGAATCAGGTTCGGAGGTTTCGGCCTCCAGGGGGGACGCGGACAGGTCCGGCATTGCGCCATTGTGCGCCTGCCTGTGCTCCGGCTGCAGCGCAGATTCGGCGGTGTTACGCAGAGCGTACCGGGAACCCTAGCTCTCCGTGTGCCCCCGCTTGCGCTTGAGGAAGAACCACACGGCGGCCGCGACCAGTCCCACGAGGACGACCTTGGAGATGGGGCCGAGGTACTGCTCCACCCGGTCGTAGTGCTCGCCCAGCAGGTAGCCCGCTCCAGCCAGGGCCGCCGTCCAGAGGCCCGAGCCCAGCGCGCTGTAGAGCAGGAACTTGGGCAGGGGCATCTCGCTCATGCCCGCGGGGAGGCTGAGCAGGCTGCGGACGCCCGGGATCAGGCGGCCGAACAACACGGCCTTACTGCCGTGCTCGTCGAACCAGTCGTCGGCGTACTTCACGTCCTTGCCGCTCAGGGTCAGCCACTTGCCGTACTTGTCGGCCCAGCCGATCACCCGTTTTTCCCCGAAGGCGCGCCCGATGTAATACAGGGGCAGGGTACCGAGCACGCTGCCCAGGGTGCCCGAGGCGATCACCAGGGCGAGGTTGAGCTTGCCCCGCGACGCCGCGAAGCCCGCCGACGGCATAATCAACTCGCTGGGAATGGGTGGAAAGAGGTTTTCCAGGACCATCAGCAGCACGATGCCCAGGTACCCCATGCTGTTCATCAGGTGCTGTATCCAGTCGGCCATGGAGGCAGCCTAGCGGCAAAGCTGGGGGCGAAACGTCCACCGAAAGTACACGTGAACATCTGCCTGACGCCCGCCCCACACCTGGCCCCCTAGACTGCCAGCATGGTCGCCCGCCCTCCAATGCCCGATGCACGGCCCCTGCGCGCCGTGGTCTTCGACTTCGACGGCACAATTCTCGACACCGAGACCCGTGAGTTTCACCACTGGCAGCAGCTTTACCGTGAGCATGGCCGCGAACTGGGCCTCGCTGACTGGCAGCGCGGAATCGGCACCTGGGACGCCTTCGATCCCTGGGCGGGCTTGCCGGACCACGTGCGGGCAGACCGGGAGGCGGTCAGGTCTGCGCTACACGAACGCATCGTTTCCGACATAGCCGGGCAGGACCTGCGCCCCGGGGTGCGGGAGGTGCTGGAAGCTGTGCGCCGCGCTGGACTGCGCCTTGCCCTTGCCACGAGCAGTGACCGCGCCTGGGTCACGCGCTGGATGGAGCAGCACGGCCTGGCCGAACTGTTCGAGGTGATGGTGACGCGGGACGACGTGCGCCGGGTCAAGCCCGATCCCGAACTGTATGTGCTGGCCGCCGAGCGCCTGGGTCTCGGGACGGGGGAATGTGTGGCCGTGGAAGACAGCCTGAACGGAGCCACAGCTGCGGTGGCTGCCGGAATGCGCGTGGTGGTGGTGCCCAACGATGTGACGCGTACGCAGCCCTTTCCGCCCACGTGGCCACGACTGGACGACGGGTACGCAGGCGGACTGGGGGCGCTGCTGCGCGCGGCAGAAGGCTAAAGGCCCTTTGCCCGCTGCCCTCAGCTGTCCGGATAGATTTTGAGTTCCGTCACGTGCGCCCGGTCCGGCCGGGTCAGGGCGTGGCCGACGCTCTTGGCAAGGCCGCGCGGATCGATCAGGTCGTCCCAGTCCATGCCCGCCTCGCGGTTTTTGGGCGTGTCGATGGCCCCCATCGGGTACAGCACGCAACCGCGCACGCCCCGGCCCTTGAGTTCGTCGTGCAGGCTGAGGACGTAGGCGGCGACGGCAGCCTTGCTGGCGGTGTAGAGCGCCGCTTTCGGCCCACTCATGCGGGCGGCCTGACCGGCGCTCACGCCGATGATCATGCCGTCCTTTTGCCGCAGCATGTGGGGCAAGACGCCCTGTACGGCGTGAAAGAGGGTCAGCATGTTCGTGTCGAACATCGCGCGCAAGTCGTCGGTGGTCGCCTTGTGGGCGTCG
Source organism: Deinococcus hopiensis KR-140 (assembly GCF_900176165.1). Lineage (NCBI taxonomy): Bacteria > Thermotogati > Deinococcota > Deinococci > Deinococcales > Deinococcaceae > Deinococcus > Deinococcus hopiensis. Next base: position 3,024,505 of record NZ_FWWU01000009.1, on the reverse strand, counting down.
CCCATCGCAAAGCCGCCCGCCGTGTGGACGAGGGCGTCCACCTTCACTTTGCGCAGCGCGTCCACGCTGGAGGGGTCGCTGAGGTCAAGGTCCAGCACCTCCGCAGCGGGGCCGCGGTAGGCGGCCTTTGCCAGCGCCTCGCCTCGTCCGACAAGGACGAGCTGCGCGCCGGCGTCCTCCAGTTCCTGGGCAATGGCGGTGGCGAGCGCGCCGCCCGCTCCGGTCAACATGATGGTGGAGGAGCCGAGGTTCGCCATGCCCACAGATTAGCGGGGTGTGGACTTCAGGCAATCTTAATGGGAGCTTTCAGCTGGCGGCCATCAGTCCAGCGCCGCTGCCCGCACGTCTTCCCACTTGCCCTCGCCCAGAATGAAGGGCCTGCGCTGCACGTCGGTGGTGACCTGCGGACCCCCGGGAGACAGAAACACGTCCACCTCGGTGCGGATGCCGAAGCCCTTCTCTCGCGGGTAGGTGCCGGGCTCTACAGTCACGGCCAGCCCCGGCGTGAGGGTACGGGTGTCGCGCGTCTCGTAGTCGTCGAGGTTTGCGCCCGAACCGTGTATCTGCACGCCGAGATCGTGCCCCGTCCGGTGGACGAAAAAAGCTCCCCAGTCCGGTCCCATCGCGTCCCGGGCAGCGCGGTCGAGTTCCCAGCCTTGCAGGTGGCCCCAGCCCTCGGCGGCGTGCCGCTCCTGAAGGCGCACCAAGGCGGCGTCTCTCGCTCCGCGCACCGCCTCCCACGCCTCCAGGTACTCGGCGGAAGGCTGGCCCGCGTGGCCTACCCAGGTCACGTCTGCGAAGGGGCGGCCCTCCTCCTGCGCCCACAGGTCGATCAGCACGCACTCACCGGGGCGGAGCGCCGCGTTCTTCTCGCCCTCCGGCTGGTAGTGGGGATCGGCGGCATTCGCCCCGAAGCTCACGTTGACGGGGTGGCCGCTCGTCATGCCCGCCTCCTGGATGGCCCGCTCGATCACGGCCTGTGCGTCCAACTCGGTGACGGCTTCCCCAGTTTTCAGCCGTTCGTGGATCAGGCGGAACGCGCCGTCCTTGGCGCGCATCAGCACGTCGGCGGCCCGGCGGTGGGCGGCCAGGTCCTCGTCTGTCCACGCGAGGAAGGACTGGAGGAGATCCGCGCTGCTCACCACGTCTGCCGCACCCGCCGCCCGCACCCGCTCCAGCGTTCCAGCATCCACCCGGCTGATGTAGGGCACGGCACCCTGGGGGCTGTACTCCATCGCCACCGTCTTGCCCGCCACCACCTCGCGCAGCGCGGCGTCCAGCTCGGCATGGGAACCGAAGGGCCGGCGCTCCACGTCCCAGCCCGCCGTCAAGGTGGCCCAGGTGCCGCCCTCAATGTGGTTGTGAAGCAGCGCGGCCCCGCCTTCACGCGGCACCCACACGAAGAACCTCCGGGTGAGGTGCGCTCCGGCGGGCAGCGCCAGCACGGTGCGGGCGTGGGGATTGAGGCCCTGAAAGTCGTACATCAGCCAGCCATCAAGCGAGGTGGCCTGGAGGGCTCCGCGCATCTTCTGAATGGGGGAGGAGGAGGTCATGGGGGCAGGATACGGCGCGGGCAGCGGATTCAGCGGGAAAGCGTCCGCGTCATCGTCCGCGCCCGCGCATAGCTCGCGTTCCACACCCGCAGGTCGCGCGCGCCCCGATACGCATCCTCCAGGCGGCGCAGGACCGTCTCCCGGTCATTCCCGCAGTGCTCGGCAAAACCACACCCGCGCGTCAACGTCTCCAGATGGCCCAGCACCACGGGTACGGCGTCTGCGCCCAGACGCAGCAACTCGTCCACGTTTGCCTGCTGGGGCGTGCGGCGCAGGTCGTTGGTCACGGCGGCGGTCTGTCGGTTCACGTTGACGCGGGCGATCACGGCACCGGGACTCAGCGCCGTGGTTGCCAGCAAGACCGTAAATCCCGCCACCAGCGCCGGATACGCGAAGCGCTGCAGGTCTCCGCGCCACAGCCCCCACGCCAGCCACCCCAGCGCCAGCACCAGCCAGATCAGAAAGGCCGCGCCCAGCACGCGGATTTCACTCAGGCCGTAGGCCAGGGTATACAGCCGCCAGCGGTTGGCTGCGCTCAGCAGAATCAGGGCCAGCGGTCCCAGCACCGCGAGGTTGAGCGCGCGGTAGCCGGACCGGGTGCGCTCGGCCTCGCGCGTGACCCCGTGCGCGCCCAGCAGCAGCGCGAGCGTCAGGAGGGCCACGTTCAGCAGTTCTGTAAAGCCCCGGCGCACATAATCGGCGAAGGTCAAGCCCTCCGGCAGCGAGGTTCCGCTCAGGAAATACGGAAGCTGCGTGCCCAGAAAGACCACGAACAGCACCCCGAGCGACCCCAGCGGCACCCCCACCTCGATCAGCCCCAGCCGCTGCCACGAAGCCTGGGTCTGGGCGGGAAAGAGCGTGGGCCGCAGCGCCATCAGGGCCGGGTATACCAGGCCGCCCGCAAAGGTTCCCCAGCCCAGCAGCTTGAAGACCGTCTCGGCGAAACCGTCCAGCCGCCAGTCGAACAGGTGTGACGCCAGCCGGGCAAATCCAGCGTCCGCTCCCGCCAGCAGCCCGCCGAACACCAGCAGCACGGGCGCGGTCAGCAGCAGGCCCACGCCGGCGCGGCCCGCGCCCCTGCCTTCCCGAACCTTCAGCCTCGCCCACGGAAAGCGTTCCAGCAGCGCGAGTGGGCCGTACCCGAAGCGCAACCCACCCGTGGAGGCCACGCCGATGAGTCTGCCCACGCTGGCCGTGCCCATCCCCGGAAAGCGCAGGCCCGCCGCTCCCAGCACCAGCGCGAGCAGCAGCGCCAGCACGTTGATCAACAGAAACAGTGGCGGCAGGTCCCAGAGGGCAAACGTCAGGGCAAAGGCCAGCGCCAGGGCCAGCAGCGTCGCCCCCTCCCGCGACACCACCGCGCCCTTGCGCCCCGCCAGCGTCAGCGCCGCGCCGACAAACAGTCCCACCCACAGGGTCACGTTCAGTCCGAACCTGCCCCCGGTGCCCACCGTCAGCCCGTGTGCCGCGAGGGCCAGCCCGGCGGCCACCAGCAGCGGCGTGGCGGCCAGCGGCGGGCGCGGAAGGCTGGGCGGCCGCGGTGCGGGAACAACGGGGGGCGTGACCTGTGCGGGAGCGGCGGAGTCTCGTTCGGTCATGGCAGCACCGTACCGGGGAGGTTGTGGGCGCGTCGTCCGCCTTTGGAGGGAGCCCCGTAGCCCAAACGGAAGGGGTCCGCCCCAGGTCTCCCCAGGCCGGACGTTCCTTTGCTGGCGGTGGACCGCTGCTACACGTCCTCGCTGCCCGTGTCCATCCGCACCACGCGCGGCGTGAACTGCCCCACCACGTCCACGAGGTCGCTCTGGCGGGCGATAACCTGCTCGATGCGCTTGTACGCCTGCGGGGCCTCGTCGATCCCGCCGCCGATCAGGGTAATCCCACGCTCCCTCAGGTACGCCTGCACGTCGCGCTTGGCGAGGGTGTTGGCCGCCGCCTTGCGCCCCAGCTGTCGACCCGCGCCGTGGCTCGCGCTCGCCAAGGCTTCGGCATTGCCCCGCCCCCGCACCACGAAGCCGGGGTCCGCCATGCTGCCCGGAATCAGGCCGAGTTGCCCGGCCTCGGCGGGGGTGGCTCCCTTGCGGTGAACGATGCGCTCCTCACCGCCCACCAGCTGTTTCCAGGCGAGGTTGTGGCTGTTGCTGACCTGCACCAGCGGCTTGACGCCCAGCGCACGGGCCAGCCGGGCGTGGATCAGGTCGTGGTTCGCCAGCGCGTAGCGGCCCGCCAAGTTCATCGCTTGCCAGTAGCCTTGCCCGGCCTCGGTGTCCAGGGGCAGCCAGGCGAGCTTGCGCGCAGCAGGATCGAGGTTGGGATGCAGGTCCTGCGCCGTTTTGGTGTAGTGGTTCGCCACCTGCGCCCCGAAGCCGCGCGAGCCGCTGTGCGACAGCACCGCCAGGTATTCGCCCGCTTCCAGGTCCAGGTCGGCCTGCCCCAGCGAGAAGGTTCCGAACTCGACAAAGTGGTTGCCACTGCCCGACGTGCCGATCTGCTCGGCGGCCTTGTCATAGAGGTGGCGCAGGATGGACTGTTCGCGCCAGGTTTCCTCGTGCAGCACCTCGTGGTCGCCGCGTACGTTCTTCTCGAAGCTCACGCCCGCGCCGAAGCGCGTGTGCTTGAGCAGCAGGGCGCGGGCCTCGTCGGTGCTCAGCCCGTTCGCCGCGAGGGGCAGCACGCTGAGCATCATCGAGCAGCCGATGTCCACGCCCACGCCGTAGGGAATCACGGCGTCTTCCGTCGCCAGCACGCCGCCGATGGGCAGGCCGTAACCGACGTGTGCGTCGGGCATCAGCGCGCCTGTGCGGCTGATGGGGAGGCGCATCGCCACGTCCATTTGCGCTGTGGCCCCGGGTTCGATCAGGTCCTCTCCCCAGATGCGGTAGGGCAGGGGGGTGGGGCGCAGGGCCTCACCCTGGCGCGCGCGGTTCTTGGCGTTCTGCGCGGCCAGTTCCCGCGCGAGGTCCGCGTAGACTCCGCCCGAGAGGTACGCCTCCGGATTGTCCTTGACGGCGTACAGCTCGCTCAAAATGTCGTCACGGCCCAGCCCCGCACGTTCGCGTGCCGTCGCCGCCGTCAGGGCCAGGGCGATTGCCTTCTTCTCGAAGCCCAGCTTCGTGATCTGTTTTCCGTTCATGTCTTTAGCCTGCCTGCGCCCCATGTGGCGCGGTGTTCAGCCGGGGGCATTCCCCCAAACTGAGAATTCACGTTTCGTGTCTTGCCGGTCACCTTCGGGATCTGCCGAATGCCGCCTCTCGCCCTCCCTTTGCCTTCTTTTCCCGACTCTCGCGCTTGAAGGGGCGCCGGGGCATCGGCCAGGTGGCGCACGCAGGGTCAGCGCACGGCAGGCCTTCCGGCGGAGTCCACGGTCACTTCCCGTGCTTTCAGGGTCACGCGGCGTTCCAACCGAAACCCGAAGCCTGTCCACGTCCATTCGCTCAGGGCGGCGGCAGGAGCGAAGCGTCCGGCCCGGTACGTGCCTTCCAGCGCCACGAGGCGATGGTCTGGAAGCACCGTCAGGGCGGTCACGGGCCGAAAGAGGGCGCTGCCGATCCACACTTTCCGGTACATCCCGCCCGGCCCCGGTTTGAGGACAGCCACATGGGCGCTGTCCCCACCCACGTCGTGGTTGGCAGTGATGGGGGACTTGGCGGCGGACCACCGCCGGATGGGCCAGTCGCGCCAGGGCCGCCACAGCGCCAGCACGCACTCGGGCTGACCGTCGCCCGTCACGTCGGCATAGACCGAGGAGCGCACAGCCCAGGTCGCGGGCAGCTGCAGGCGTGGACACGCCAGGGGTGGACGCAGGGCTCCGGTGGGCGTGAGGGTGCCTCCCGGCTCGACACTGCGCCATCCGCCTTCCGCACCTCCCGCAAGGGCGACTCCGGCAAGCAGGAGGGCGAGGTAGACCCGCCTCATCTCGCCTCCGTGCAGGCGGGCAAACCGAGCCGGGCGAGGGCTTTGGCCCGTTCCTTCCCCGGAGCGGGGGTCACCCGTCCGGCCCGGTAGCGCGTGGGGACGGCGCAGGCGTGAATTCCGTCTTCCTCCACCGTCACCCGGACCACCGCGCCCAGACGGGCCAGGGGATACGGCTGGTCCAGCAGCAGGTTGCCCAAGCTGTAGAGCACCAGCGTGGTGCCGATTCGCTCCGTGCCCTGAAGCACGTGCGGCCCACTGCCCACGATGAGCGTTGCGCCTGCCGCTGCGAGTTGCCGGGCGAGCAGGCGCTGCCGGTCCGTGACCGGCCCATACTCCGCGCCCCAGTGAACGCCCACGACGACGCGGGCCCGCCGCGCTCCTTCACGGATGGCCGCGAGGGGCGGTGGGGTATGCCCATCGTTAAAAAAAGCGATCCACGCGACGGAAATGCCCTTCACCTGGGTCACGGTCAATGCTCGCGTCACGGGGAGAATGCCCGCCCGCCGCAACGTCCCCCGCGTTTCCACCCGTCCCGCCTCCCCACCGTCTTGGGCATGGTTGTTCTCCACCCCCATCAATGCAAAGGGGGCCAGCGCCGCCACGCCAGAGGGGGAAGCCCGGAGGTCGATCCCCTTCGCTCGGTACGGCGCGACGGTCAGTGGAGATTCGAGATTGCCGTAGGTCACGTCTGCGCGCAGGGCGTCGCTCACGCCGGACAGGGCCGTTTCCCAGTGTCCGGCGTTTTGACTTGCCACGCCCCGCGCCACGCTTACGTCGCCGGCGAAGGCGAGGGTCAGCGTTCCAGGCTCCCGCCCACCGGACGTGAGGACCAGCGCGAGGAAGACGGCCGGCCCCGCCCTCACTTCACGACGATGCCGCGCAGCCACGGATGCATGGGGGGCAGCTGCCCCGCCTTCAGCCGCGTGCGCCACACCTCGTCGGTCAGGCGGCCGGAGAGGGACACGGTGAATTCGTACTGCGAGTACACACCGCCGCGGGCGATCTGGATGCCGCCTCTGCCGTCGGGTACGACGGCGTACAGCTCGTGAATCGTGCCCGTGCCCTCCTCCAGCACGCGGCCCCCGCCGCCGTCCGTCGCCACGTCGGCCACCACGCCCGCGTAGGGCGGCTCGTCGAAGGTGGGCGTGCCTCCGTCCTCCGTGTCCTGCGGATCGGTGCTGGCAAGCTTCATCTGCTCCAGCCAGCCGCCGTAGAAGTGAAGGCGGTCATACTCGTCGCGCGTCAGCGCCTTGCCCGCCAGTTCTCGCCCTGTGGCTGACTGCAGGAAGGTCAGCATGTCGCGCAGTTCGTCCAGGTTGTTCGCCGTGCGCCCGGACAGAATCTTCTGGTCTTTCAGCACCTTGCGCGTCAGGGCCTCCAGCGTGAGCAGGCGGGACCACACCTGCGTGTTCGGTTCCACGTAGCCGCGCGGGTGTTCCGGTTCCTCGCCCGCGCCCATCTCCGCCATGACCTGCTTGGCGTACAAGATGGTGTCGTGCCGCAGTTCGGTCCAGGAGCCCAGGCCGGTCAGCAACTCCTTGCGGGTCCAGGCGGGTGTGCGCATAAAGGCCGGGTAGCGGGCGTCGCGCGCTTCGGGCTGGGCAAAGGCTTGCAGGACGTACAGCCAGCCGCTGTAGAGGTTGGCGTTCCAGTCGGTGGGCTTCAGGGCCGTGAACTGACCGCGCGTCTTTTTCATCTGCGCCTCGTAGTTCGCGTATCTCGCCTCGCCCAGCTTTCGCAATTCGGAGAGGGCCGCGCCGCTGCCCATCGCCGCGAAGAGGTCCAGACCACGGGGCAGGGTGCGGGGGGACTGCTCGGCGCCCACCTCGCGGTAGATCAGTTGCTGAAAGGCCGCCCCGTCCAACGTGAAGCGCTGCCCCATCAACCGGAAGCCCAGCGTCTCGCGCTGGCGCGCGTCCACGCCCTCGCCAGGCTTCGCTACCGTGAAAACGCTGTTCACGTGGGGCGGCGGCAGCTTGGCGAGCGCGCCCTGAAAGGCGTTCAGCGTCGCCGCCTGCCCCAGTTTGCGGATATCGCCCCCCGTGACGCTCTTGAGCACCGACGCGAACTGCCGGTAATTCAGGTCGTCGCTCGCGCCCACGAGCAGCACCGTGGGGTCATACACCCGGGCCCAGAGTTTTTGCGCCTCGGCATTGCCCGTCAGCACCCGGGTCACGAGGGCCGCCGTCCGCGCTTCCGCAGGCTCCTGCACCCGCAGGTTCATGTGGCCCAGCCACATCATGGAGCGGAAGTAGCGCTTCAAGGCCTCCGAACGGGTGTAGTGCCCGCGCGGCACGTACTGGGAATAATCCTCGATCATCTTGCTGTCCGCGAAGATGGGCGAAGCGCTCAGCCCACTGTGCGCGTCAATCAGCTTCAACTCGGCGTTGACCAGCGGCGCGACTTCGGTGGGCACGGTGGCGGCAGGATCGGCCAGCTTCTGCGCTGCGGCGAGGTAGGCCAGGGCGCGGCGGGCGTCGGCCTCCAGGGGCGTGCCCTTCAGAGATTGGAACTGCTTGCGGGCATCGGCCACAAGCAGCGTGGTCATCCGCCGCGCCGCCGGAGCCAGCGACTCGCGCTCCAGATCACGCAGCAGTTTGTCAAACACCAGGTGGTAGATGTGCAGCACCGAATCCGTGGTCACGAACACGGGCTGTTCGGCGTAGCGGGTGGCCTCGTACACTGCGTCGAACTGCCGCCAGTCGGCTGGAGCGATCACAAAGCCCTGCCGGGACAGCGCCGCGCGTTGCGAGGGGTTCAGGGCGGGCAACTCCGCGTCCTTGTCGCCCTTCAGCATCCCCGGATTTTTTACCGTCGTGAGGTTGACGGGGAGGCGGTAGGTGGAAGCCGCGCCCGCAGAACTCGCCAGGGTCAGCAGCAGGGTCAGGGCCGGGAGGCGTAGGGACATAGAGGCATTACACACTGAAAGTGTGGGGGATGTCACCCTGGGGGGCCCGACGATCAAACGCCTTTTTGCTTCTGCTCCCGGCCTTCGCGCCGATTCGCGTCTGCGCCCATTCCTCCACCTCTTCCGGGTGCAGCTGTTCCGGGCAGTCAAGCAGACGCTTCCCGTCGCCTTCGGCCCAGTCCTTCAGCGGTGGGCGGCGGCGTGGAGGCGGAGCATCCGCAAAGAAGGCGCGGAGTTCCACCCTATGGGGAGCAGCGTGGCCCAGGCGTGCTTGCAAATGGCGTTGTGTTCGTCTGGACAAAAACAGCAGACGCGCCCCGCCTTCAGGTCCACGGTGACGCGGTGGGGCGTGTGGCGGCGGGCCCTGCACCCAGGCGTGAAAGGTCTCTCCCTCACGGTGCAGGGGCCCGGCCTCTCCGAGCAGCAGCTCACCCCGCCCGCGGACCTTCGGGCTGGCGGGCGGGGTGAGCTGCCGCCCGACTCACGTCCTTGCCGCCAGCGCCGCCCGCGCTTCCTCCACCTCGTTCCAGGGCAGGACCTCGGCGCCGCGTTCGAGGGTGTCTTCCGCGCCCTTGCCCGCCAGCAGCACCGTGTCACCGGGTTGGGCGGCTCCAATCACGTACCGAATCGCTTCCCGCCGGTCTCCGAGGCGCGTGAAGTTGCCGCGCCCCGCCTCCCGCACGCTCCGCTCCATCTCGCGCAGGATGTCGTCCAGCGGTGTGTCGCGGTGGTCTTCCTCCGTAAAGACCGCGTGGTCTGCCAGCCGCGTCGCCACCTCGCCCAGCGGCGCGCGCTTGCCCGGATCCCGCAGGCCGCCCGCAGAACCGATCAGCACCCACAGGCGTCCGGCAGTGGTGGTCCGCAGGGTGGCGAGCGCCTTTTCCAAGCTCGGCGGCGTGTGCGCGAAGTCCACGATCACACGCGGGTCCTTTTCGTCACCGGGCACCAGTTCCATCCGCCCCGGCACGCCCCGGAAAGAGGCCAGGCCACCCACCAGCGCCTGCGCCGCAGCTCCCAGTCGCGCCGCCGCCGCCATCGCTGCGAGTGCGTTCGCCACGTTGAAGCGTCCAATCATGGGCAGGTGTGCCGCAAAGTCGCCCAGGGGCGAGAAAACGCGGAAGTGCAGGCCTGTCGCCCGTTCCTCAATTGCACCTGCCTGCCAGTCGGCGGCGTGGCCGTCGATGGAGTAGGTGGTTTCCTCGGCAGCGATGCCCGTCAGGCGTTCGGCCCATGGGTCATCGGCGTTGAGCACAGCGAAAGGCGCTCGCTCCACCAGTTTGCGCTTTTCCGCGAAGTAGTTCTCCACCGTGCCGTGAAAATCCAGGTGTTCGCGCGTGAGGTGCGTCCACACCGCCACGTCCCACGCCACCCCACGCACCCGTTCCAGCGCCAGCGCGTGGCTGCTCGCCTCCAGCACCACGGCCTGCCCGCCCGCTTCCACCATCGCGCGGAGGGTCTGCTGAACCTGCGGGGCCTCGGGTGTGGTGAAGTGGGCGGGAAAGTGCCGCAACTCGCCGTCCGGTAACTCGTAGCCCACGGTGCTCAGCAGCCCGGTCTGGAGGCCCGACTCGCGGAGCAGGTGCCGCGTCAGCCAGCTTGTCGTCGTCTTGCCGTCCGTGCCCGTCACGCCCACCACCTTCAGGGCCCGGCTGGGATGGCCTTCCAGCTCGGCCGACGCGTCGGCCAGGGCTGCGCGCGCGTTCGGCACCGTCAGATAGGGCAGTGGAGAAGCCGTGCCCTCCGGCAGACCCTCGCCCAGCGCGGCCACGGCTCCCTTCGCTGCCACCTCCGGCAGAAAGGTGTGCCCGTCGAACCGCGCCCCACGAATCGCCACGAAGACGGAGCCGGGTTCCACCCAGGCGGCGTTGTGGGTTACGCCGCTCACCTCCACCTCGGGCAGGGCGGGGGCGGGCACGTGAAGGGCAGCAGCGAGGGCGGGCAGTCGCATGGCCCGAGACTAGCAGCCGCTTTCTTCCTGACCCCCCGGGCAGGCGGAGGGTTGGATGGCGTCTGGCCAAAGCCACACTCAAAGTCGCGCCTTCATCTTCTTGGGTCTGTTGCCAGAAGTCATGGTCAGTCCACAGTCAGAATGCCGGGCGAGGTGAAATGAATATGCCGATGCAAATGCAAGATCTGCAAGACCTGTACATCCACAAGCTCAAGGACATCTACAGCGCCGAGCAGCAGGCCCTCCAGGCCATGCAACAGAGCGTCACGGCGGTTCAGACGCCTGAGCTCAAGCAGGGCATCACGCTGCACATTCAGCAGACCGAGGGGCAGATTGAGCGCCTGGAGCAGATTTTCCAGAAGCTGGGTGAGCAGCCCGGCGGCGTGACCTGCGAGGGCATGAAGGGCCTTGTGGAAGAAGCCCAGAAGCTGTTGCAGGAAAACGCCTCCCCCGAGGTGCTGGAGGCTGGCCTGATCGCGGCCCAGCAGGCCATCGAGCACTACGAAATCGCGGGCTACGGCACCGCACGCACCTACGCGCAGCTGCTGGGTGACCAGGACGCCGTGCAACTGCTGGAGCAGACCCTCGAGGAAGAGAAGCTGACCGACGAGAAGCTGACCCAGGTGGCCCAGCAGATCAACGTCGAAGCGCTCAACGCGTAAAAAAGCAGGATTATAGATGGGGCGGCTGCCGGTGGGGTGGCCGCTTTTTTCATGCTCACGTGTGATCGGGTTTCCGGCGTCGCGCGTTGGCCACCGGCTGTGGACAGAAGGCTGTTGAAGGGGCCGTGGGCAATCTCCGCTCACCGAACCGAAGGTGATTATCCGGGGTGTTCGGCACCCACTCTTCCGTTCTCACGTCCCGCCTTGACAGCGGCGCTCCACAGTGAGGGCGATGTCTACGCCCACCCTCCAAACCCTACCGCAGCAGCGGCAGCCCGAACCCGTAGGCCTGCACCCGGTCACACACCCACTGAAAGGCCCCCGGGTCCTGCACGAAGTCCAGCGCGTCGCCGGGCACGCGCACCACGGGGCATGCATCAAAGGCTCCGATCCAGGCGTCGTACAGCCGGTTTAGCCCACCGAGGTACGCTTCGGGAATGTCCTGCTCGTAGGCGCGGCCCCGCTGGGCGATGCGCCCCCTCAAGGTGGGCAGCGAGGCGTCGATGTGCAGCAGCAGGTCCGGCACCCGCAGGGCTGGAAGCACGCCCTCATACAACCCCCGGTACGTCTCCCAGTCGCGCGTCTCCATCTGCCCGCTCTCGAACAGGTTGCGCGCGAAGATGTTCGCGTCCTCGAAGACTGTACGGTCCTGAATGACGTACCGAGCGCCCGTCACCAGGTTGAGGTGCTGCTCCAGCCGCCGCGACAGGAAGTACACCTGCGAGTGAAAGGAATACCGCCGCATGTCCCGGTAAAAGTCTTCCAGGTACGGGTTGTCGGCGTAGGGCTCGTACACAGGCCGCAGTCCATACCGGTCCGAGAGCATCCGCGTCAGCGTGCTCTTCCCACTGCCGATGTTGCCGGAGACGGCGAGGTACATCAGCGCCCCGCTTCCCCTGGGAAGGTGAGCGGAGGCCGCCGCTGAGCCCCGACCGCCACCCGCCCGAAGCCCGCCCTCATACCGCTGCCCCTTGCGCCTGCAACTCCCCATAGATCCGGTCCAGCAGCGCCTGCTCGTCGGTCTCGCTCTCCACGAAGTCGTAGTGGCTGGCGTCCACGGTGAGGAGGCGGCCCGGGTAGGTGCGGAAGTATTCGTCGTAGCGGTGCGTCAGTTCCTGCAGGTAGGCGCCCTGCATATCCTGCTCGAAGGGGCGGCCCCGCTTTTCGATGCGGGAGAGCAGCAAATCGGTATCCGCGCGCAGGTACACCACCAGATCCGGCGTGGGCAGCCGGGGCGAGAGGTGGGCGTACAGGTCTTCGTACAGCGCGAATTCGGCGTCCTTGAGATTCATCGCCGCGAAGATGAAGTCCTTGTCGAAGAGGTAATCGCTGACCACGTGCCCGCTCCACAGCCCCGGCTGCGCGAGCGCGGAGAGCTGCTTGAAACGCGAGAGCAGGAAGAACACCTGCACCTGAAAGGCATACGTCTCGGGTGCTGCGTAAAAGTGCGCCAGGAAGGGATTTTCCTCCACCACTTCGAGATTCAGCTCGGCTCCTGAGCGCGTGGCCAGCCGCCGGGCGAGGCTCGTTTTTCCCACCCCGATGGGGCCTTCGACGACGAGGTACATAGCGCCTGAGATGATAGGGCGGCCAGCGGCCAGCTGCCAGTGAGCAGCAAAAGTAGGGCGCTTCGGCGGGCGCTCCCGCTTTTCGCGTCCTGCTGGCGACCCACTACAACCGGCGCTGAGGCAGCGTCACCTTCAGGTCCACGGCCTTCTTGCCCCGCCACAGCCGCAGGGCCACCTTCTGGCCCGAGCGTTTGGCCGCTACGATGCGGGTCACGTCGAAGGCGTTTCGGACGCGTACGCCGTCCACAGCCACGATGATGTCACCCAGCGGCGCGAGAAGCTGGCCCCGACTGTTGCGCAGCGAACCGCGCAGGCCCGCGCGCTCGCCCGCCGATCCCGCAGCCACCTCGTCCACGAGCACGCCCTCGGAGCTGCTCAGGCCCGCGAGCTGGCGCAGGGCGGGGTCCAGCGTTTCGAGGTCCACCAGCGTCACGCCCAGGGTGCCGCGCTGGGGCACGCCGATCTTTTCCAGGTCGTCGAGGCTCTGGCGCACCAGGTCCCCCGGCACGGCCAGCCCGATCACGCCGGGCACGAAGCTGTTGGGGGCCGCATTGGCGTCCGCCACGCCAACCACGGCCCCGCGCGAGTCCAGGACCGGGCCGCCGCTGTTGCCCTGCTGAATGTTGACGCTCGTGGCGATGTACTGCCCGATCTCCTGCCCCAAACCGTCTGTGCGGGGAATATCGCGTGGGCTGGCGGCCACGCCGAACACCCCCGTGTTCACGAAGTTCTGAATTTTTAGCGGCGTGCCCACCGTCAGCAGTTTCTGCCCCGGCAGCAGGGTGCTGCTTCGCCCAAAGGCCAGCGTGCGCGGGGCCGTCACGCCCGTCACCTTGAGCACCGCGATGTCGATGCCTGGGTCCGCGCCCTCGATCTGGGCCGTCACGCGCCGCCCGTTGTACAGGGTCACGCTGATGGATTCCTGGTCCTGAATGACGTGGTAGTTCGTGACGATCAGGTTCTTCTTGTAAAAGAAACCGCTGCCCGTGTCCACCGGCTCGTCGCCGGGATTCAGCGCTTCCTTGCGCAGCCGCACGTCCACCCGCACCACGGCGGGCAGCACCTTTTGCGCCACCTCCACCGTGTTCACCTCGTCGGGCGTGACGAGCGCGCGCCCCGCCGTGACCCGCCCGGTGATGTACGCGCCGGTCAGCGCCCCCGCGGTCAGCAGGCCAGCGCCCAGAACGCGCGCCCCCGAGATCACTCCCCGCCGCCCCCGCCCCCGCCCTCGCTGCCGCCGCTCTTCTCCCTGGGGCGCGAATCGGTCACATAAAAGCCGCTGCCGCGAAAGGCGATGCCGGGTTGCGAGAGAACGCGCTTGATGGCCGCGCCCGTCTCGGGATGCTGCGTGAGGGGTTCGTCACGCATGCTCTGCTTGATCTCGTACGTTTCGCCGGTCTGAAGGTTCTTGTACACGTAGGTGGGCATGGCTGGTCTTCTCCGGCTGTCAATCTAGCAGGGGGCGCGAAACGGGGGGTACGCCAATTGTCACCGGGTGGAGAAACGCTAAAGGCCCCTTTCGAGTGGGAAAAGTGGGACTCTGCAGGCAGAGCGGCCCTCCCCCTCATCTGGACAGCGACCAGGAGAGCAACAGGTTTGCCCCTCCGGCGGTTGGGCAGGCCCTACTTGTACTGGGGCCAGGGCCACGTCCTGAACGTCACGTCCTGCCATTTGGGGTGCATGCCCTCGTCTTCCTGCAGGTTGACGAGTTTGCTCATGGCGCATTTCTGGTAGTCCAGCAGCAGCTTTTTCTTGTCCGGAGTCTTGAAGTCGCGGGTGGCGAGGACGCTCTGCACGGCGATGGTGGGCACGCTCTGGGCACTGAGGTTGGGGTAAAAGAGCTTTGCCGGAGAGTAGATGGCGGCCAGTCGGTCATTCATGGGCACGGGGACGAGATTGACCCCGTTGCCCAGGTTCTTGACCCAGGCGGCGGGTTGCCCCACCACGGCCAGTACGGCGTCCACCTGTCCGCCCATCAGCGCGTTTAAGGCCGAGGGCTGGTCCTTGAAATTCACGATCCTGTACGGCACGCCCGTCATCGCGCCGACCACCCGCGCCGTGATCAGGCTGCCGCCCCACGCGCCCACCCGCTTGCCCTTCAGGTCCGCAAAATTCTGCACGCCTGTCACGGTGGTCTTGCCCAGGATGTTCTTCTTGACCACGGGTGGGCGGGCGAAGAGGTGCAGTTCCTCGCTGTGCAGGGGCAGCAGCGCGCGGATGTTCTCCACGCGTGGGTCCTTGTCGATCTGCTGGCGGGCCTTGAGGACGTCGCTCTGCACGAAGGCCAGCGATACCTGGTTGTCGAGCAGCAGGTCGATGTTTTCCAGGGAGCCACTCGTGCCGCGTTCGCGCAGGTACGCGCTCTGGGTACAGACCGCACCGATGTTCTTGAACATGGCGCTGTAGGTGCCCGTGGGGCTGCCCGTGGCGACGTTGAGGCTGGCGTTCGCGGCCTGCGCCGCGCCGGGAAGCAGGAGGAGAGCCGTGGTCAGAATGCGCTTCATGGAGCCTCCGGGAAGGAAAGGGGGAGGGGGGTTATTTCAGGTCACCGTAGCCGTCGACCGAGGAGGTGGATGCGGGCGGAGGATCGCCCTGCAGGGCCGGCGTGCTGACGCTGGCCGCGTCCCGGTCACCGAATGCCCCCCGCTGATCGAGGAAGATCACGGCGCCGCACACCAGCAAGATCAGGGCCAGCAGTCCCCCCAGCAGGCGGGCGCGGGTCACAGGCCGCCTCCCATGCCGCCACTGCCACCCGGTCTGGACGAGCGCTCACCGGACGCGAGGGCCTGATCGAGCAGTTCGGCATTGCGTCCCGCCCGGCGGGCGATCTCGGACAGGGCACTCTCGGTCACGTGACGGTCTTCGGCGCTGAGGTTGGCCTGCTGCAGCGCCGAGGCGACGTTGCCCTTGGCCTGCGCAAGCTGGGTATCGATGCGGGCCTTCTTAATCTGGCGGTCAAACTCCTTCAGGTCTGCGCGCAGATCGTCGAGGTGCGTCTGCGCGCGGGCGAAGGCGTCGCGGCTAACCTGCAGGTCGTTCTCCCAGCGGGCGGTGTCGGCGGCGTCCATCTCGGCGCGGTTGGTGTCGATCAACCGCGCAAAGTCCGCGAGGTGCCCGTTTGCCTCGGCCAGCTGGCGGCCCTTGGCGGCGATGAGGTTTTCGAACTGGCCGCGCTGCACAATCAGGGTTTCGAGGGGCATGGCGCGGGCCACCGCCTCCTTGCCCCGAACCCGGGCCGCGTTCAGGGCCAGCAGCAGGGCGGGCATCAGGAAGATCACGGCCATCACGGCCACAATCAGCGCCGCAATGGTCACGGTGGTAAAGGCCACGCCCGCCACGGCCACCGCTGCGCCCGCCAGCGCAGCGAGCGCCACCACAGCTCCCCCGGTGTACAGCGCCACCCGCGCGGGCGTGATGGGCGCGGCAGCGGGGCGGGTGTCCAACACCGTTTCCTGACGCACGGGTTTGCTCATATCTCCTTATACGCCTCCGAACGTCATGGGGTTGCCAGGTGCCCAGCCAGGAACGCGTAAGGCGGCGGTTTCAGGCCTCAGCCTATGCCGCTGGAATGGGCTGTGCCACGCTGGGGGCCTGGCCCCGACCCAGCAGGACGCCCTCCGAATCACCGCCGCTGATCAGGCCCGCGCCCTGCGGCGACACCACGGCTTTCTCGGCCAGCTTCTCACGCCGCGCTCGCCCACACGCGCGTCCCCGTGGCTGGGCACGGTTCCCAACCCCGTGCGTATCACCGCGCCCGCAAGTTGACCGCGCTGGACGCCTGCTGTTTGAGTCTGGGCGCGAGGGGACAAAGCGTTCGACCAGCTTGCCGCACGGCAGTTTCGGGTGCCCTCGGACCTGTTGCCGCCCGGCGACAGCGGGGGGAACGGCACCAGCGGACATGCGGGACCTGCCGGCGGCCTTCCTGCACGCCTACGGACGTTCGTGGAGCCGCATGCCCGCAGGCGAGGAAGACGCGCACAGCTTTGGAACCGCTCAGAAGCCTGTCGCGCCTGGCCGATACCCGGTGGGTGCTGGCCCACCCACCTCGGAGCCGCGGCCCTGCGCCTGGGACCGGAGCGGTATGCCCGGCCCGTGCGCGCCCTCTCGGCGCTGTGACCGGGGCCGCCAGCGAGGGCAGCCGCGAAGACGGCCAACCCTGCACTGCCGCCCTGCCCGCTTTCCAAGGCGTGCCCGGGGGAGAGGTGGAGGAGACTTCCGGGGCATCGGGCGGCGCGTCAACTCCTTGCTGGGCCGTGAGGAGTAATGCTGGCCTTCTCCTGATCAGGGCGGTCCAATTTGGGCCACGGGCAGACAAACGGCTGACACCCGCCTCCTCCGTTGATTCCAGGCACCCCCACGGAAACGGCGCGAGGGAGCCGGCACGAACGGGCAATTCGGCAGAAAAGTCCATTTCACCGCCCTTGCGCGCTTCTGACCGCTTCTCTCCGCCGCCCCCGGCCGCATAAAGGTGGCGGCGGGTCCGAACGGCTCCACCGCCTCCGCGGTGGACCTGGGCTGGGCCTGCACCCCGTCCCCATGGCTGCAGCGTCAGACTTCGGGCAGCACCGAGCGCCTGGAACTGCTGAACAACCAAGTGTCGCTGGCCTTCGTGCAACTCGGCGTGTTCAGGGGGCGGCAGCGGATTAACCGGGACCCCCGCGTCGAGAACGTGCGGGCCCTGTTGCCGCTGAATTTCAACGGGATTCACGCCGTGGCGCGGGTGCCCCAGAAGACGCTCCTGGGCAAGACGAAGGGTGTCCGCGCCTTTACCGAGTTGGGCGGTGAGCGCCCTGGGAGCGCAGTATCGTCACCGCTCAGACGCTGAGGGCCAAGGCGGCCGTGAACGCCGAGGTCCTGCCCTTTTCCGGGCCCGATTCGGCGCTCGCCGTGATTGGCCAACCCGCCGACTGAAGACGCTGGGTTCCCAGGAAGCTCGCGCTGTTGCCCCTGAACGTTGCGGCAAACCGGATGAACGCCTTGTACCGCCCCACACGGCTGGTCTACCCGCAGTTTGGCCGGGCGGCAGACACCTCCGCCGCGCAGCGCATCCTGGCGCCCCGGTCACGTTGCCCGAAAAGTGCCAGCAACTCCTGAAACACCAGGGGTGCGCGGTGACCTTGCTCACCGCGCTGCAGGAAACCGAAGGCAACCACCCCAAATGGCGTGAGGCGGATTTCAAGGGGAATGGCTGGCCGCTGTACAAGTAGACGCGCGCCGCAGCCGCGCCTCCAAGACAGGAGGCACCTTTCACGTTGGGGTGGGGAGCGGGACCGTGCCAGCCCCCATCACCTCCATCCGGTTCAAGTCCATGCCAATGGACGCTGGACGCGGCAACCTCCCCCCCCGCCCCAACGTCGGCCAGCGGGAGGCCCGCAACCGGATGAACAACGCCGTCCTGCGCGGGGTGACGTTGCTGAGCGTGGCCGTGCAGACGGGGAAACGGTTGGGCGAGAGCAACGAGAAGAGCGCTTCCCGTTCTGGGAAGCGCTCTTCTGGAGAAGTCTCTGGCTTACGCGCCGACGAGTTGCCCTTCTAGCCCGAACACCGCGCGGTCATCCACGGCCACCGGCTCGTTGCCCGCCTTGATGGTGGCGGCGAGCATCTTGGTCTCGGGGAACAGCTTGGTGAAGTAGAACTTCGCGGTCTGCACCTTGCCCAGGTAGAAGCCGTCGCGGTCCTGCCCGGCGCTGATCTTCTCGTGCGCGATCTTTGCCATTCGCGCCCACAGGTAACCGTAGACCACGTGGCCGAAGTAGCGCAGGTAGTCCACGGCGGCAGCGTTCACCTCGTCCGCGCCTTCCGCGCCCTGCATGGCCTTCTGACCGATCACCATCGTCAGCGTGCCGAGTTGGTTGGCGGCCTTGCCGAGCTGGTCGAGGTAGGGGGCAATGTCTTCGTTCTCGGCGTTCTCCTCCACGAACTCCTGAAGCGTTGAGGCCAGCTTCTGGAGCTTTTTGCCACCGTCCATCAGCACCTTGCGGCCCAGCAGGTCCAGCGCCTGGATGCCGTTGGTGCCCTCGTAGATCTGGCCGATACGGGCGTCGCGCACGAACTGCTCCATGCCCCACTCGCGGATGTAGCCGTGCCCGCCAAAGACCTGCTGCCCCAATACCGCCGTGTTAAAGCCGTTGTCGGTCATGAACGCCTTGGCGATCGGCGTGAGCAGCGCCACCAGATCGGCGGCCTCCTTGCGCTTGGCCTCGTCGGGGTGGTGGTGCTCGGCGTCGATGCTCAGCGCCAGCCACATCGCCATCGCGCGGCCCGCCTCGGTGTACGCCTTGCCCGTCAGCAGCATGCGGCGCACGTCGGGGTGGACGATGATGGGATCGGCCACTTCGGTGGGGCTCACGCGGGGCTCGTGGCGCATCTGCAGGCGGTCTTTCGCGTAGGCGAGTGCGTTCTGGTACGCCACTTCCCCGAGGCCGAGGCCCTGGAGGCCGGTGCCCAGACGCGCGGCGTTCATCATGATGAACATGTGGTTCATGCCCTTGTTGATCTCGCCGACGAGGTAGCCCTTGGCCGAATCGAAGTTCAGCACGGCGGTGGCGTTGCCGTGAATGCCCATCTTGTGCTCGATGGAGCCGCACACCACACCGTTGCGCTCGCCCAGCGAGCCGTCGGGGTTCACCAGGAACTTGGGCACCAGGAACAGTGAAATCCCCTTCGTTCCCTGGGGGCTGCCCTCCAGCCGGGCGAGGACGAGGTGCAGGATATTGTCGGCCATGTCGTGCTCACCGGCGCTGATGAAAATCTTGTTGCCGGTAATCGCGTAGGTGCCGTCGCCGTTGTCCGCAGCCTTGGTCCGGATGATGCCGAGGTCCGTGCCCGCGTGCGGCTCGGTGAGGCACATGGTGCCGGTCCACTCCCCGCTGACGAGTCTGGGCAGGTAGGTGTCTTTCAGCTCCTGGCTGCCCACTGCATGGAGCGCCGAGTACGCGCCGTGCGACAGACCCGGGTACATGGACCACGCCACGTTGGCCGAACACATCATCTCCACGAGGACGTTGCTCACGAGGTGGGGCATCCCCTGGCCGCCATACGCGGGATCAGCGTCCAACGCGGGCCACCCGGCGTCACGGTACTTCTTGTACGCGGCCTTGAAGCCGGTGGGGGTGGTCACGCTGCCGTCTTCATGGCGGGTGCAGCCCTCCTCGTCACCCACGCGGTTGAGGGGCACGAGTTCGCCCTCCACGAAGCGGGCAGCCTCGTCGAGCACCTGGTTCATCAGCTCGGCGTCGCCTGTCTCGTTCTCGGCGTAAAAGGGCATGGCAGCGAGCTGCTGTGGAGCCTGAAGCAGCTCGTGCATAAGGAATTTGATGTCGCGCAGCGGGGCTTTGTACTGGGGCATAGACCTTCTCCTCCTGGGGGGGCGGGGGCTTTCTTCTCGAACCGTCACTCGGCACAGCAAGGCACCCCAGCACGTTTGGTTGTACTGAGTCTAAAACTTTTTCCCGCGAATGTCACGTGGGCTGTCTCACCCTCGTGGGGCCGTGCGGAAGGGGGCTGTTTGGAGGCGGGGCGAGTTGCGGGTATTCTGGGCACAACCATGAATTATCCGAGCCTGGTCTGGCACCTCAAGCGTACCGAGCTGTTCGCGGACCTTGAACTGGCCGAGCTGGAACAGGTGGCCGCCACCACGCCCTACCGTTCCTACGCGCCGGGCGAGGTGATCTACCGCATGGACGATCCGGCGGACGCCCTGTACTTCGTTCGCAGCGGCCTGGTCAAGATCAGCAAGCTCTTTCCCAACGGCAAGGAAGCCATCCTGGGGGTGGTGGGCCAGCACGACACCTTTGGCGAACTGCTGTTGCAACCCGAGGAGCGCCGCCCCACACAGGCCGAGGCGCTGGAACGCACCACCCTGATCGTGCTGCCCCGCAACGAACTCCAAAAACTGCTGAACACCAAGCCGCACCTCGCCATGAAGCTGATTCGCCTGATGGCCGCCCGGTTGTTCGAGGCGCAGTCGTGGACCGCCACGGTCAGCGCCTACAGCGCCCCCGAGCGTGTGGCAAGTTTGCTCTACCGCCTCGCCCGTGAGTTTGGGCGGCCCCATGCCCAGGGGGTGGAACTGGCCCTCAAGCTCAGCCAGGAAGACATCGCCCGCATGGTGGGGGCCACCCGCGAGACGGTCAGCCACTCGCTGGGCAAGCTCAAGCAGGAAGGCGCAATCACCCGCGCCCGCACGCCCATCGTGGTGCGGCTGGACGTGCTCAAGCGGTATCTGGAGGAGTAAAAACCGCCGAATGGTTTAGCGTCTGATCGCTGGGATTTGATCTGGACCCGGTGGGTCTTCCGCCACCGGGAGCCGCGCCCTCTTCGGGCCGTTCCGGTCCCCTCGGGGTGTATCCATCCTCCCACTGCTCGGCACCCCTACGCGTCCTGTAAGGGGAAGGGGGTGAAGACGTTGTGGGCCTCTCTCACAAGGGAGGGGGCCTGGCGAAGCCGGGGTGGAGGGCGCGTGGGCGGCGACACTTCCTGTCCTACACCGGCTCCAGCGGCGACACTTCTCCGCCTCCCTTCGCTGCCGCCCGCCGCAGCGCCACCTCGAACCAGAAGGCGCGGGAAGCCAGCGAACGGTACGGGGACCATGCTGCCACCACAGCCTCCTGCGCCGCGCGGGTGGTGGCCTCCGGGTAGAGCCGCTCCACCCCCTGCCGGAGCACCAGATCCCCGAAGCTGAACACGTCTGGCCGCGCGAGGCCGAACAGCAGGAACATCTCCACCGTCCAGCGCCCGATGCCGGGGAGCGGCGTGAGGGCCGCAATGACTTCCTCGTCAGGCAGGGCCGACAGCTGTTCGAAGTCCACCGCTCCCGAGAGTGCCGCGTCCGCGAGGGCCTGCACGGTGCGGACCTTGGCCCACGACAGGCCCTGGGCGCGCAGGTTCTCGGGGACTGCTCCGCGCAGCGTTTCGGCGGAGACGCCTCCCAGCGCTGTGCAGAGCCGGGTATGGATGCTCGCCGCCGCCTTCACCGAGAGCTGCTGTCCCACCACGCTCCGCACCAGCGTCCCAAAGGGGTCTGGCGCCGGCGTCAGTACGGGCAGGGCCGGAAGCGGAGCGAGCATGGCTCCCAGCGCAGGATCACGGCTCAGCCATGCGAGGCCCTCGGCATGATCGGCGAGAGGGGGAAGAGGAGAGGCGGCAGGCATGGTCCGATTAGAGCATGGTCGAGTCCGAAAAAATGGGCACGCCTTCTGTATATGGCTGAACGCAGACGGCTGAAGGTAAAGGAAGTCCTCACCGTCGCCCCTCGTACCTGACCCGCCCGGACCCCTAGCGTGAACCGTATGAAACGACTCACGCTGCTGCTCACGGTCACCCTGCTGGCAACTCCGGCACTCGCCCAGGGCATCCGCATCACCAAGCCCAGTTCCCAGATGGGGAGCAGCATGTCCTCGGGGACGGTCACCACCACCACGACGACTTCGGCGACGAGCAGCACCATGATGGATGCGCCGAAAGGCTGGCGCGTGGTGGCCGGTCGGATCCGCGCGCCCCGCGACGTGCGCCTGCCTGCGGGCAGCAAGGTCATCCTCACCCTGGAGGACGTGACCGTGATGGACGCGCCCAGCAAGGCCCTGCTGACCGTAAGTTTCCCCGCCTCGCGCCTCTCCACGCCCTACCAGATCCAGTTCAGCCCCTCGCGTATCAGCGCCAGGCGGACCTACGCGGTCATGGCCCGCGTGACCGACTCCAATGGCCGCCTGCTCTACATCACGGACCAGACGCACGAACTGCCCCGCGCGGCGCGGGCGGTGCTGGACTTGCAGGTAAAGGCGGTCAGGTAGGGAAGTCGCCGGCAGCCAGCGACCAGGATCAAGCCCCCTTGCTGCCGACTGGCCACTGGCGACCTATAAGTTCCAGCCTCCCGCCACTTCCAGCTCCTGCCCGGTTACGTAGTCGCTGGCCCGCACGAAATACAGGGCAGCGTCCACGAGTTCGGCCACGGTGCCGACGCGTCCAGCAGGGATTTCGCGCAGGGGCTGGCTGACTGACGTTTCGATCACGCCGGGCGAGACGACGTTCACGCTGACGCCCGTGCCCGATAGCACTTTGCCCAACGCGTGCGTGAGGTGCAGCACGCCTGCCTTGGCAATCGCGTAGGGCACGATGCCAGGGCGGGCCACCTGGTGCCTTGCGCCCGCGTATCCCAGATTCACGATGCGCCCGAAGCCCGCCTCCCGCATCAGGGGCGCGGCCTCCTGACAGGTGGCGAAGGTGGCGGTGAGGTTGCTCGACAGCATCTCCGTCCACTCGGCGTCAGTGGTTTCGAGCAGGGGCTTGTGGACGTAGTTGCCCACGTTGTTGAGCAGCACGGCGAGGGGAAGGTCAGGAAAGGCGGTGTGGGCGGTGTGGACGAGTTGCCGGGCCTGCCCGGGCTCCGTTACGTCGGCCTGTAAGGTGGTGGCGAGGACGCCGTGGGCCTGGCATTGCCTCGCCGTTTCCCGCGCGTCCTCCTCGCTGCCCCGGTAATGAACGGCCACCGCGTACCCCTCACCCGCCAGGGCGACGGCCAGCGCCCGCCCAATGCCGCGGGCTGCCCCGGTGACGAGGGCCGTGCCCCTCTGATTCCCGCTCATCCGCGTCTCCGGGCCAGGTCCACCAAGGTCTTGGTATAGGTGTTCAGCGGGTAAGCTTCCGTTTCTTCCAGCGAACTCCAGGCCCACGTCTCGATCTCCCCGTTGGGCGTGATGGCCGTGTCGTCGGTCCGCGCGAAGAAGTCCACCAGCAGCATGTGGGCGGGCTTGTGGAACTCCTCGCTCAGCACCGCTTCCTGCGTCTGGGCGTACCTGACGTCTCGCAACCTCAGGCCCGTTTCCTCACGGAATTCGCGGACCGCCGCCTGCTCCAGGGTTTCACCCCAGTCCACCTTGCCGCCGGGCACCCCCCACAACCCGCGCCACTTCGTCGTTCGGACGAGCAGCACCCGGCCGTCCGGTCCCCACACGAGTGCGCCCACACATACGACGGGTCTATTCATGACCATCAGGGTAAGTGGTGTGGGGGCGCTGTCCGCAGGGAAAGCGACAAACCCCTCCTACCTTCCCCGCCTCCGTAATGCCCGTCGTTCCAGCGTGGTCACGATCAGGTACAGCGCCACCCCCAGGAGCACCAGCAGCACGATGGCTGCGAACTGGCGGGGCATGTCGTAGTAGGTGCGGGCCTGGTTGAGCGCGTAACCGAGCCCCTTGGTCTGGTTGGTCACCGTTTCCCACACCACTGCGCCGATCAGCGCCAGCGATAGCGACAGCCGCAGCCCACCCAGCATGACGGGGAGGGCCGAGGGCAGTTCCAGCCGGGTCAGGCGCTGCCAGGGGGTGGCGTGCAGGGTGGAAAACAGTTCGTGATCGGTGGCCCGCACCTCGCGTACCCCGACAATGGTGGACACCATCAGCGGGTACAGCGCACTCAGGGCGCTGACCAGCACGGCGGGCAGCGCCCCGAAGCCGAACCATGCGGTCAGGATGGGCACCAGCACCACGATGGGCGTACTCTGCGACGCCACCACGAAGGGGCTCAGAAAGCGCTCCAGGGGCCGCGATTTGCCCAGCGGATAGCCGATCAGCACCCCCGCCAGAGAGCCGAGCAGCCCGCCGAGCAGCGTGACAGCCACCGTGACGCGCGCGAAGCCCGCGAACTCGCTGGGCGTCTTGAGCAAGGCCGCCCACACCTGCGTCGGGCTGGGCAGGATGAACGGCTGATGAAGCGCCCGCGCCACAACTTCCCACAACAGCAGCCCGGCGAGCAGGGCGGCCGTGGGCGCGAGCCAGCCGCGCGAGGGTTGGGCGGGCGGGTCCACCTGGATCCGGGTGCTGTCCCCCGCGCCCAGCAGTGAGCGGAGCTGCGTTTCGATGGGGCTGGCGGGGGGCGCTTGGGTCTTCTCGCGGGTATCGAGCACGGCCAGAATTCGCCCCCCGCGTAGCACGGCCACCCGGTCGGCCAGCGTTGCGGCCTCCCGGATGGAGTGGGTGACGAGGATGGTGGTGCGGCCCGTCTTCTCGTGCAGGTGGCGTAGCTCGGCGTTGAAGCGCTCGCGCACCAGGGCGTCGAGCGCCGCGAAGGGTTCGTCCAGCAGCAGCACGTCGTTGCTCTGCGCCAGCGCGCGGGCCAGCGCCACCCTCGCCCGCATCCCCCCCGAGAGCTGCGCGGGGAAATAGCCGCAGTAGGCGTCCATGCCCACCAGGTGCAGCGCCTCGCGGGGAGCGAGCGTGCCCCCGGTCCCCAGGTCACGCGGCAACTCCACGTTTCTCAGCGCCGTGCGCCAGGGCAGCAGCCGGTCATCTTGAAACATCAGCGCTGGGGGCGAGGCCACCGCCACCGTTCCTTCTGCGGGGCGCAGCAGTCCGGCCAGCACCCGCAGAAGCGTGCTCTTGCCTTCGCCCGAGGGGCCGATCACTGCCAGGAATTCGCCGTGCGGCACGGTGAGGTTCAGGTCCTTCAGCACAGTCTGACGTCCCAGGCGCACCGTGACGCCGGAGAGGCGCACGGCCACGTCCACCCGCACCTCCTGCACGTCCTCTCTCAGCGCTGCCTGGCTCATCCCTTGGGCCTTCCGCGGGTGTTGACCAGCACCACCCCCGCAATCGCAATCGCCCCCCCGATGACCGAGAGGGCCGTGGGCAGCTCGTGCAGCCAGCCCCAGGCGATCAGGATGGCGAACACCGGCGAGACGTACAGAAAGGACGTGGCTGTGCCCGCGCCCACGCGCGCCAGGGCGAAGGTCCAGGTCAGGTATGCCAGCGCTGCCGGAAACAGCCCGATGTAGATCACGGCGAGGTGCGCAGACAGGGGTGCGCGCGCCAGTTCACTGCCGAAGCCGGGCAGAAAGGCCAGCATGGGTACCGTGCCCAGCATCAAGCTCCACACCGTAAAGTGCAGCGGGTTCATCCTCCCCAGCAAGGGCCGCTGAAACACGAAGTACAGGCTGGTAAACAGCGCGGCGGCCAGGATCAGCAGCGCTCCGCGCGTGAAGTCCACGCTCTCACCCCGCCCCAGCACAATCAGGGCGACGCCCCCCAGGCTGACGAGCGTGCCCAGCCATCCCAGCGCATTGAGCCGCTCGCCGCCGAAGCGCGTGGCGAGCAGCGCTGTAATGACGGGGCCGGCCGCGATGATCAGGCTGGCTGTTCCGGCAGGCACGCTGACCTCGCCGTAGTTCAGGAAGAGGTGGTAGAGCGTGATGCCGGAAAAACTGAGGAGCCCGATGCGGCCCAGGTCCGCTCCAGAGGGCAGTGGAATTCGCGCCACCAGCGCGTAGATTCCCAGCGCCACCGCCGCCACCAGAAAGCGGTACAGCGTGAGGTGTCCCGGCGAGAAGGCGTCCAGCCCCGCCCGGATGCCCGCAAAGGCCGATGCCCAGAACACGATGGTCACGAGAATTGCTCCCAGCGAGAGGGGATCGAGGCGACCCACCTGGGGAGCCTGGGAAGTCATGGGGCCTGCCGGAGAAGGGCGTGGAAGAGGGCAACCGGAGCCATGGGTATCAGCCTAGCGCCTGCCCCTCCATAAGGAGGGCATCAAGGGCGACACATCCGCGCGGTCAGCGGAGCGGGGAAGGATGGAAGACACCGAAGTTTGTATCCGGTCCAGCGCCACCCAGTACAGGAGGTTTCTCCATGAACGACGATTCCAGAGACAACCCGTCCGGCAAAACCCCAGCGGGTGGAGCGAGCTATATGGGCGCGACGCCCGAATCTCCCGATGCCAACACGAATCTCGATTCCAACCTGGCAACGGGGCCGCAGACGGCAGTGGACCGGGCCGCCATGCAGACCATCCACGGTCAGGGCACCGAGACGGGCGCAATGCCGGACCCCGCGCGCCAGAGCGACAACAGCGGCATGGTCCGCCCCACGGGCGATACAGAAGACGCCGACATCATCGGCGCGAGCGGCAACGACCGCAACGGCGACCGCACGGGGAGCTAACGCTTCCTCCATCCTTCGCGCGACGCCCTTTTCCTGGCCGCCTCTTTAAATGTAGGTTGGGGAAGGATTCACGTGGCCTCTTTGGCCCCGCCCCTACACTGCCCGCAACGGAGGAACGACCATGGGACCGAATATGAACATCGAGAACAGCAAGGAAGAGGGCAAGAGCATGGACCAGAGCCGCATGATTGGCGGCGCGGCGGGCGGTGCCCTGCTGCTGCTGGGCCTGCGCCGCCGCGGCTTCCTGGGCCTGAGCATGGCCGCTGTCGGCGGGTACCTCGCCTACCGCGCGGCCACGGGCAACGACCCGGTGATGGCAGCGGCGGGCCTGAACGGCACGGCGAACGCGGCCAAGCCCATCTTTGTCGAGCACAGCATCGTGATCGACCGCCCGGCGCAGCAGGTGTACGCCTACTGGCGTCAACTTGAAAACCTGCCCCGCATCATGAGTCACCTCGAGAGCGTAACCGTGCTGGACGAGCGCCGCAGCCGCTGGGTGGCGAAGGCCCCGCTGGGCACCCACGTGGAGTGGGAAGCCGAGATAGTGAACGACAAGCCCGGCGAACGCATCGGCTGGCACTCCCTTCCCGGCGCGACGGTGGACAACGCGGGCAGCGTGCAGTTCGAGAGTCTGCCGGGTGGCGGCACCCGCATTCACGTGGCGCTGTCGTACCGTCCCCCCGCCGGAGCGCTCGGCGCGGCCGTCGCCAAGCTGTTCGGCGAGGAGCCCAGCCAGCAGATCGCCGACGATCTTCAGAACTTCAAAACCACCTTCGAGGGTGCAAATCCCGTCGCATAATGTTCAGTAGCGCAAAGGGGAGCGGCTCCGGGTGGGCCGCTCCCCTTTGCCTGGGTGCCTACCACCTCAGGTCAAAGCCGCTAAAGGGCCGTCCCTGGCTTACTGCGCTGCCCTCCACGCGGTTCCACCCCTGCTTGACGTTAAAGCCGAACAGGCCCAGGTCGCTGTTCGAGTAGATCAGGAAGCGGTTTTGATACGTGGTTCGGGGTTCACCGGCGTCGTAGGCCTTGTTGCCGTTGCTGTCCACATAAGCGGTGACCTCGTAGGCACCCGCGCGCGGAGCCGCGGGCAGCGAGATCGCGTACACGCGCTTTTGCGGGTTGAAGGTGCCCACATCCACCTGATCCACCGCGTTGTTCTCGAAGCCGCCGCCCGTGCGGCCCAGCAGGGCCAGGCGCACGTCGCCGCCTGCGGGTGCGGTGCCGGAGATGCTGCCCGTCACGTCTCCGTTGGGCAGGCCGAGCGTCGAGCAGGCGGCGAGGGCAAGGGGCGCGGCCAGCAGAGGGAGAGCTTTTTTCACACGCGTCACCGTACCTGCCCCGCGGCCCGTGCGGTTCAGCGCAAGCTCAAGGAAGATTCAAGGTTGATCAGGTGTGGGGGGAAGTGCTGGGACTTCACCCTCAGCCCCCGCCTCCACCACCGTCAGCGAACGCAGCGTCTCGCCCTGGTGCCAGCCGTACTG
Source organism: Deinococcus hopiensis KR-140 (assembly GCF_900176165.1). Lineage (NCBI taxonomy): Bacteria > Thermotogati > Deinococcota > Deinococci > Deinococcales > Deinococcaceae > Deinococcus > Deinococcus hopiensis. The sequence continues at coordinate 2,996,542 of NZ_FWWU01000009.1, read as the reverse complement.
GGGTTCACGCAGGCCCAACGCCTCGGCCACCGCGCGGGCGGCGCTGGGCTCGGGTTCGCCGTCTAGGCAAAACAGCAAAAACTTGCGCCCCCCCGGCCCGATGCGGAGAAACAGGTTCTCGCCCAGTTCGAGCTGCTGGGTGCGGCCCAGTTTCTCGGCGCGGCCCTGGGCGTAGCGCAGCGCGTCGCGGATACGAACGGTGACGGTGGGGTGGCTCACGACGCCTCCTGCGCGGGGGTGCGCATCCCGGCGAGCAGCATCTGGGCATAGCGCTCTGCCACATCCCGGGGGGTCAGGCGGCCGCCGGGGCGGTACCACGTGTAAGCCCAGTTGACGGCCGACAGGATCAAGTTGGCGCTCATCTTCACGTCGAGATCCGGGCGAAAGGTGCCTTCCTCGATCCCCTGCCGTACGAGGTCCCGGTAAAAGGCATCGATGGTGTCGCGCCAGTCGGTCACGCGGGCGTAGGCGGCGGGCGAGAGGTGCTTCCACTCGTGGAAGAAGACGGTGGCGCTCTCCATGTTGTCCGCCACCACGCGGATATGGCGCTCCATCGCTTCACGCAGCTTCTGGTCGGCGGGCAGGGGATCGGCCCGGAGGGTCAGCAGGGCCGCGTCGAACTGCCCCGCCGCCGTCTGCACGATCTCCACGAGCAGGTCTTCCTTGCTGCTGATGTGCGCATAGAGGCTGCCGCCCTGCATCCCGAGCTCTCCGGCCAGGTCCCGCATGCTGGTGGCGTGGTAGCCGCGTTCGGAAAACAGGCGGCCCGCCACGTCCCGGATCTGATCGCGCCGGGTACGGGCGGCGGGCTCGGGGGTGGGGGAGGCGGGGGGCGTGGAGTCCGTCATGGTGGGGCGTGAAGGCAGCGTAGCACGCCCCCGAGCGAACGCCCGTTAGGCTGGGTGCATTTCGTGGCATTTGCCTGGCCGTTTGTCTGGAGTGGACGACGCGAGCAAAGGGCCTACACAAAGGGAGGGGGCCGTGCGGTAGAACGGAGACCATGACCTCCCAGCCCGCTTCTGCCTCTCCGGCCATCCCGGACCTGCCCGGCGTGCGGCCCGCCGTTCAGGCCGTGCCCGCCTACCCGTTCACGCCCATCGACGCGCCCATCAAGCTCGATCAGAACGAGAGCGCCTACGATTTCCCGGCGGAGCTGAAAGCCCTGGCGGCAGACCGCATGGTTGGCCAGCTCTGGAACCGCTATCCAGACCTGCACGCGGAGGGATTGCGGGCGCGGGTGGCGGCCTTCGAGGACTGGGACGAGGCGGGCGTGGTGATCACGCCGGGCAGCAATGTGCTGATCAAGATTCTGACCGAGTTGGGCGGCATCGGGCAGACGGTCCTGACCGTGCGGCCCACCTTCAGCGTCTATACCCTGGAGGCGCAATTGCTGGGCGCGAACCTGGTGGAGGTGCCCCTGAATACAGACTTCTCGCTGCCCGTAGAAGGACTGAAGGCGGCGCTGCGCGCCAACCCCCCCGGCGTGCTGTACATCACCCAGCCCCACGCGCCAACGGGCTTTCTGGACGCCGAAGCCGCCGTACGTGAAGTTGTGGAGGCTGCCGACGGCTGGGTGGTGGTGCTGGACGAGGCGTACCACCAGTACAGCGGCACGGATTACCGCGACCTCGTGCGCGCGGGCGAGAACCGCCTGAGCCTGCGGACCTTCTCCAAGGCGTGGGGCCTGGCGGGCGTGCGGCTGGGCTACGCGCTGAGCAGCCCCCGACTGGCCGCCCACCTGCGCAAACTGGTGTCGGCCTTTAACGTCGGTGTGCTGGCCCAAGTCGCGCTGGAAGTCGCGCTGGAACATCCCGGTTACGTGGCCGAGCGCGCGGCGGAGGTGCGCCGGGAACGTGAACGCGTCTACGCCGCCTTGCAAGGGCACCCGGTCTGGACCGCGCTGCCCAGTCAGGCCAACTTCTACCTGCTGCGTACGCCCGACGCCGACGCCGCTTACCGGCACCTGCGCTCATGTGGGATTGTGGTCCGCCGTCAGGACAAGTTGCCGATGCTCGGAGGCTGCCTGCGCGTGGCGGTGGGCAGCCCCGCCGAGAACGACGCCTTTATTGAGGCGGCGCGGGCGTTTCGGTAGGGAAAGCGCGAGCACTCCGGAAAGCGCGGGAGCGCTAGCCTGTAGGACCGTGGACCTTTTCGCCGCGCCCCCCGACTTCGCGCCCCGCTCGCCGCTGGTGCGTGCGTGTACGGCGTGCGGCGCGTGCTGTACGGCGCCCGACATCCACGCCCTGCAAAAGCCCCTGGGGGTGCCCTGCGTCCATCTCGGCGACGGTTGCCTGTGCACCGTCTACGCCGCCCGCCCTGGTGTATGCCGCAGTTACCAGCCTGACTGGGTGTGCGGTGAGGTTGCGCCGTTGCCGACGCTGGAGGCCCGGGCACGGCGGTTTCTGGAGATTTACGGGCTGGAGGGAGCAGAGTCTCCGGCTGTTGGCGGTTAGCCTCTGGCCTTCCGGGAGCCAACGCATCAGGCCACCCGCCACCGCACATCCCGCCACCACGGCCCAAGCCGGAAGTCGCCCTGCCGTCAGCGCCGCGAATGCCTGAAGCAAACGGAGACCGTACAGCGTGGCCGGCAGCAACCCCACCACGCCCGCATTCAGCCCCGCGAGCGCCGAGCGAAAGGTGGGACGCGCGGACAGACCCGTCCCGAAGGGCAGCGCCCCACCATCAGCGGGCGCACCGGGCAGAGACACGCCCAGGGTGATGCGGCGGCCTGGCAGGCGGGCAAGGCCGGTTGTGCCGTCCCCAGCTGGGTGGAGAAGGTCAACAGTGGCCCCGGCACGGCGTTGGCCGCTCCGTACCCTGCCGCAAACGTCTCGCGCGTCAGGAAGCGCGTCGCAGATCCCGTTTCCAGCAGGGGCAGCACCACGTGTCCACCGCCGAAGACCCGCGCCCCGGCCCGGAAGGTGACTTCCAGAAGGGCCCCGTCACTGCCCAGCAGCAGGGCGGCCCCCGCCGGGCGCGGCGGGGGAACGGCAGGCGGCTGTTGCGCACCCCCGGTCTCCAGGTGCAGAAACCGCCTGCCGATCAGGGCACACCGGGTCAGCGCCGCCACCTGCACCCCCGCCCGCCACTGCCGTTCATTTCGCAAAGGCGCGTCACACCCAGCGCGAAGGCGGCCATGATGCCCGTACTGGGCAGCGTGAAGCCCGGCCAGCGCGCAACAGCTCCAGGCCGCGCCCCGCCTGGCGAGCAGGCAGGCGGGGCAGAAACGGTGTGGGAGCCACTGGATCGGCGTAAGCGGCCTGAGCCAGCCGCCTGCGCCGCTCTACCAACTCGGCCCGAAGTCCCCAGGTGCGCCGCTGGACCGCCGAAACGGCTCAGGCGAAGAAAGACCTCCAGGGCGGGCACCGGAGGTCAGGGTAGGGGAGGACGGTCAGCCGTGGGTAAGAAGAAGGAAGCCCCCGTAAAGGCTTCCCCTTTCCAAAAGTTCAAGTCTGGCGGCCAGGCGCTTTCCCTCAATCGTCCGCCGCTTGCCCGTCCGTCTTGGGCACTTCCGGGTTCTCGATAAACTCGGTGGGATCCACCATGTCAAAGCCAATTTCACGTTCGTAGTCTTGAATCTTGGTGTGCAGGCGCCGCACGTCGCCCTCGATCTGGCCGTAGTCAAAGGTCTCGAAGATGGCGGTGGTCTTGAAGTTGCCGCCCTCGAAGTCTGGCACCTCGCGGGTCTTCTTGATGCCTTCTTCCAGCGCCTTGCGGCTCTCAATGCCCATGTTGCGGAAGGCCACCTGCAGCACGTCGCGTTGGAATTCGCGCGGACCATAGATGCCGGCGCGGTAGACCACCTCGAAGAACTGGTCCCAGTCGGGCACAAGCATGGACGCGGGCATGGAGAACTGTCCGATCACGTTCTTGATCGCGTTCAAGGTGCGCTCGGGGTAGTAGTACAGGTACATCCGCACGCCTTCGAGGAAGAAGTTGTAGTGGGCGGCTTCGTCCACAGCGATGGTCTGGGCCACCTTCGCCAGCACAGGGTCAGAAAAGCCCTGGAGGTGCGGCTTCTCGCTCTTGCCCTGGGCAATTTTCATCATGTTCAGGTAGTTGAGCTGGGTGGCGCGCTCCTGAAACACGGTGTACACGAGGTTGTGGATGGCGTCGGGAAAGGGCAGTTCCCAGGTCTGGGACTTGAGGCGCTCCTTGTACTCGGCGATCCACTCCGGGCTGCGCTGCTCGCTGAACAGCACCGCGTTTTCCCAGGCGTCGGCGTGCTTTTCCTCCTCGCTTCCCCAGCGCATCTGGAAATGGCTTCGGCCGTGCGAACGGCGCACGAGGGTGATCAGGCTGCTCGTGAAGTCCGGCGCGTACTGCTCGACGGCAAAAAAGCCCTGCAGCACCGTGACGATCTCGGACGGCAGATCCTTGCTCAGGCTGCGCCAGTCGAAGCTGCGGTCCGGGTTCCAGTTGCGGGTTTCCTGGCTGCGTGCGGTGTACCAGCGGTACAGGCCCAGAAAGCCCCTTTCGATCAGACGGTCTTTTTCGCGGTTGCTGAGCAGCCCGGCGGGGGTCTGCGGGCGCTCGTTGAGCATATTGGGGGGCAAAATGTCGGCCATGGGGGGTTCTCTCCTTCGTCGTCCTGAGGGGGTACAGACGGTGGGGACGATAGGCCTTCAGCCTAGTGCCGCCCCCCCGACGAACGGGTGAATTGGGACGCGGTGTAAAGCTATGAAAGCCCACAGTTTTCGCTGGGCCAGCTTCCCACGCCGTTCCGGTCGCGCCTGTACGCAGGTACGCCTTTTCCTGGCTCCTCCTTCCCCAGCGCAGAGGGCCGGCTGTGGGGTCTATTCCGCCGTTCCGACTGGGACTGCTTGAGCCGCTAAACTCAGGGCCATGAGCCTGCTCGGTCAGCCCGCGCCCGACTTCACCCTGCCTTCGACGGGCGGCGATCCCGTGACGCTGAGCAGTTACCGGGGGCACAACCACGTGGTGCTCGTCTTTTATCCGCTGGATTTCAGCCCGGTGTGCTCCATGCAACTGCCCGAGTATTCCGGGCGGCAGGACGATTTCGCCGAGGCCGGGGCCGTGGTGCTGGGCGTTAACCGCGACAGCCTCTATACCCACAAGGCCTGGGCCGCCGAGTACGGCATCGAGGTGCCGCTGCTGGCCGACATGAATCTGAACGTGGCCCGGCAGTACGGCGTTGCCATCGATGACCGGGGGATCAGCGGGCGGGCCGTGTTCCTGATTGACAAGGCGGGCGTGGTGCGCTTCGAGCACACCGAGGCCAAGACGGGCGACTACACGGTGAGGCCAGGGGCGGTGTTGGGCAAGCTCGCGGAGCTGGGATGAAGGCGTGCACCTTCTGCGCCATTGCCGCAGGGGATGTGGAGGGCAGCCAAATCGCGGAAACGGAGCTGTGCCCCGCCTTTCTCACCATTGACCCCTGTCACCCTGGGCACGCCCTGGTGATTCCGAAGCGTCGCGCGCTCCAGGAGGCGGGCACACCCGCACAGCTGGGGCAGCGGGTGGCCCAGGCGCTTTAGAGCATGTGTCAAAGACGGGGACTTCTTTTTGAGCGAGCAGGGCGAGCGAACTTGAATGAGAATGGAGCCGTGAGGGGCGCCCTTCCACTCACGGCGGAATTCGGACAAATGCTTTGGGCCAGCGGGCCCGCTTCCGAAGGTTTCAACCGGTGGACGGCAAACGGTGAAGTGGCCGGGCAGGACGCGCTTTACCCCCACCTGCACGCGTTTCTCAGGCGCAACGATGACCGCCTGAAGATGCAAGTGGACAAACCCGCCCCGAAGCGTGCTGGATGAGGTGACAAGCAGATTCGCGCGGTCCTGCAGCGCCCAGCAGGGCAAAACACGCGGCCTTGACCGAATCCCATGCCCAGCCCGGTACCGTGGCGCACCCGCACTGTGGCGCGCGCTTTGGGGAGCCGTCGCCGCCTGGGAATGCGGCGGCGTTGCCCCGCCTGTGGCAGGGAGGCCGCGCCGCAGCTGGCGGAGTCTGGGCGCTCGGGGTGGAGCGTGACCTTCAGGGATGTCCGCCGACTGGTGCTCGGCGGGAACACGCGGGGCCCCACGGTAGAGCGGGCTGGACGTTTCAACAGGTGGAAGGCGAAGCGTTTTTCACCGATGGGTTCGGGCGCAGGCACACCCTCGAAGTGGCCCACCTCCTTATTCAGCGGGCGCCCGAGCGGCAGTTCAATCTGTACCAGATGGCGATGAACTTCTGGCGCTGACGGCCCTTCTGGAGCGGGGGCCTCCGGGCAGGGTGACCATATGCCCGGAGGTGAGGATCACGCAGGGGGACTCGGAATCGGTGCGGTCCACGCCGCAGGACTTGAGCCGGGTCCTGCCGCCTTTCGCCAGGGACATCACTGCCGCCGAGCATGAACCGCTCTTCAAGGTGCTTCCACGCCCTCCACCCTCGGCGTCACCGTGTTGCGGCTGATGGACTGTTCCGGGATCCGCAGCGCCCGGTTTCGCGTCCCCAGCAGGTTGGGAATCAGCACCGCCGCCAGGATACCCACGAAAAAAACCAGGAAGAAGTGCCCCACCCACACGGTGACCTTGACCGCCGTATCGCGCGGCGGCAGGAAGCGCTGAGCTTCCTGCTGGCGGTAGACGGCGGCGAAACGCCACACCACGCCCGCGGTGGCGGGCAGAGGCGCGAGCAGCCCCACCGGCCCAGCCGCGACGGGCAGGGCCAGTTCCCAGACCAGCAGCGTGGCCGCCGCCCACACCAGATGCCACATCCCCGTGCCGATCAGCGTGAAGCCCGCTCCTGCCAGCAGTCTGCGCAGCAGGCCGGCGAAGGAGGGCGTGGCGGATCGGCGGGAAAACCGGTGGGGAGGGGACAGAGACGGGCTGCGCGTAAGGGTCGGCATCAGATGAGGCGGCCGCCATTCCGCTTTCCCCTTCCACTGCGCCACTCGGCCGATGCGGCGCTGGCCCCCCTTCGCCTAACTTGAAAGGATGCCGCAGGCCTCTTCCCCTCCTCCCTTCCCCGCGTCCCCGCCGCGTTCTAGATCGGTGGCCGTGCTGCGGACCTACCTCGGTCCGCTGAAATGGCAGGTGCTGACCCTCGCCGCGCTGCTGCTGGGCGGCACGGGCCTGAACCTGGTGCTGCCGCAACTGCTGCGGCGTTTCGTGGACCAGGCCAAGCTGGGCGGCGGGGCCGACGTGGGGCTGCTCGCGCAGTTGGCCGTGCTGTATATCGGCCTCGCGCTGCTGGTGCAGCTGATGACGGCCGGAGCCACCTACGTGGGCGCGCGGGTGGGCTGGACCGCCACCAACCGGCTGCGCGCGGACCTGATGGAACACATGCTCTCGCTGGACATGCGCGAACACAAGGAGCGCACGCCCGGCGAGATGATCGAGCGCATTGACGGCGACGTCACGGCCCTCAGCAACTTCTTCTCGCAGTTCGCCGTTCGGGTGTTTGGGGCGGCCCTTTTGTTGACGGGCGCGGTGGTCATGTTCTACCTGACCGACTGGCGCGTGGGCGTGGGCATCACCCTGTTCGTGGCCGTGACCCTGTACGCCATGAACCGCGTTCGCAAGGGCGGCGTTGAGCCCACCCGGCTGGAGCGCGAGAGCAGCGCGCAGATGTTCGGGTACATCGAGGAGCGCCTCGCGGGTCTGGACGACGTGCGCTCGCTGGGGGCCGGAGAGCATCACCTGCGCGGCTTCTTGCGGGTGCAGCGCGCTTTTTTTAACCGGGCCACCTTTTCCTGGCGGCGCAGAAGCGTGGTGTGGCAGCTCTCGATGGCCCTGTTCGCCGCCGGGTACGTGGGTATTCTGGGCGCGGCGGTGGGGCTGTATGCGGCAGGCACCATCACGCTGGGCACCGCCTTCTTGCTGTACCAGTACATGAACATGGTGGAAGAACCCATCGATCAGTTGACCCAGCAGCTGCAGGAGTTGCAGAAGGCCGGGGCCAGCCTGGGCCGCATCGGTGACCTGCTGACGCTGCAAACGGACCTGCGGGAAGGAACGCGCCCCCTGCCCGGCGGACCGCTGGACCTGCGCTTCGAGGGAGTGGATTTCAGCTACGCGCCCCAGGACCCCACGGTGCGGAGCGTGCTGCACGGCGTGTCCTTTCACCTGCCCGCCGGGCAGACGCTCGGCCTACTGGGCCGCACCGGCAGCGGCAAGACCACGCTGACGCGGCTGGTGTCCCGTTTGTACGACGTGACTGGCGGAAGGGTCACGCTGGGCGGTGTGGACATCCGCGAGGTGCGGCTGGAGAGCCTGCGCGCCCGCGTGGCGGTGGTGACCCAGGACGTGCAGCTGTTTCAGGCCAGCGTACGCGACAACCTCTCCTTTTTCGACGAATCGGTCAGCGACGCCCAGGTGGAGGCCGCGCTGGAGGAAGTCGGCCTGGGGCTGTGGCTCTCGCGCCTCGAAGGCGGGGTGCGGACACCGCTGCTCGCCGGGAGCCTGAGCGCGGGGCAGGCACAGCTGCTCGCCTTTGCCCGCGTGCTGCTGAGGGACCCCGCCGTGGTGATTCTCGACGAACCCAGCAGTCGCCTGGACCCCGCGACCGAGGCCCAGCTCACCCAGGCGATGACCCGCCTGCTGACTGGACGCACCGCCATCGTGATCGCCCACCGCCTCGATACGGTGGCCCGTGCGGACCGCATCCTGGTGCTGGGAGACGGCCAGGTCCTCGAAGACGGCCCGCGCGCCGCGCTCGCGCGCGACGCACGCAGCCACTATGCCGAACTGCTGCGCGCGGGCGAGAAGTATGCCGAGGAAGTGCTGGCTTGAGCGCGTTCTTGTCTGCCCACCGTCCGTTTTCCCCTTTGCCCATGCGGAGCCACCCATGACCACCCCAGCCCTCACCGACGCCGCTCCTCCCCCGCAGGAGCGGACCTTCGCCCTCTCGAAGCGGCTCTTCGTCTACAACCCAGGGCTGTTTGCCTTCAACCTGCTGATGTGGGGGATGGTCCACGCCTCACCCGCCCTGCTTACCCTGGCGGTCAGCGGCGTGTTCCGGCGGTTGGAGGACGCGGACGGGCTGCGGACGCTGGGCCAGCCCGTCGACCCGCTGATCGCTGCCGCGTGGGTGTCGGTGGGCTGGTTCGCCTTCGTGCGGATCAGCCGTTTCGGCATCTTCTACGGAGCGTTCCGCGCCTGGATTGAGCTGTGGTACACCCTGGACGCGCTGGTGAGGCGCAACCTGCTGGGCTACCTGCTTACCGCGGCTGGCTCGCGCCGGTTGCCTGACACGCCCGCCGAGGCGGTCAGCCGCTTCCGCGACGATGTGGAGGATGTGGCCGGCTACACCGAGGTCTGGGTGGACGGGGCAGGCTTCCTGCTGTACTGCCTGCTGGCTGTGGCGATGATGGCCCGGGTGGACCCCCTCATCACAGGGCTGGTGTGCGCGCCACTGCTGCTGATGGTGGTGTTTGTGCGCCGGCTCTCGCCCACCATCCGCAGCTACCGCCGCCGCATGCGCGAGGCCACCGCCCGCGTGACCGACTTTATCGGCGAGACATTCGGGGCCGTCAGCGCGGTCAAGCTCGCCGCACGCGAGGGGCAGATGGTGGCGCACCTGAAGGCCCTGGGCGAGACGCGCCGTCACGCTGCCCTGCGCGACGTGCTGCTCACCGAACTGATTCGGGGCGTGAACACCAACATGGTGAACCTCGCTGTGGGCCTGGTCTTGCTGCTGGGCGCGAACAAGGTGCGCGGCGGGTCAATGGACGTGGCCGACTTCGTGCTGTTTATCGGCCTGCTGCCCCGCCTGACCGGCTCGATGGGTTTTTTCGGTGACGCCATCGCCCGACACCGCCGCACCGGCGTGAGCTATGACCGCATGGAGCGGTTGCTGCAAGACGCCCCGGCGGGCACCGCCGTGGCCCACCATCCCATCTACCTGCACGGGGAGCCGCCTGCGAACTCGTCGGCCCCGGATCCCCGGCCCCTGGAAGAGCTGCGCGTGGAGGGCCTGACCGCCCACCATCCCGGTGGTGCGGGCGTGACCGACGTGAGCTTCGCCCTGCGCCGGGGCGAGTTCGTGGTGGTGACCGGGCGCATCGGCAGCGGCAAGACCACCCTGCTGCGCGCCCTGCTGGGCCTGATGCCCGCAGAGGGCGAGGGAGGGCACGGGGGCCGCACCTTCTGGAACGGCGAGGAGGTCGCGGACCCCGCCACCTTCCTGGTGCCGCCGCGCGCCGCGTACACCGCCCAGCTGCCCAACCTCTTTTCCGACTCCCTGCGCGAGAACGTGCTGAGCGGCAGCGAGCCAGATCGCCTCGCGCGCGCCGTGCGCCTCGCGGTGCTGGAGCCAGACCTCGCGCAGCTCTCGAACGGGCTGGACACGCCGGTGGGCGCACGCGGGGTCAAGCTCTCCGGGGGACAGGTCCAACGTACGGCGGTGGCGCGGATGCTGGCGCGCGACGCCGATCTGCTGGTGTTCGACGACGTCTCCAGCGCCCTGGACGCCCGCACGGAAGCCCTGCTGTGGGACGGCCTCTTTACCGAGACCGACGCCACCTGCCTCGTGGTGTCGCACCGCCGCGCCGCCCTCACCCGCGCAGACCGAATCATCCTGCTCGAGGACGGGCGTGTGACGGGCGAGGGGACGCTGGGCAAGTTGCTCGAGACGAGCGAGGAGATGCGGGCGCTGTGGGCCGAGGACGCGGTGGAGGGGGAGTGAAGAGGTGGCGCTGGCAGCGGAGGTCGAGGGGCTGCGCTGTGTCCTGCGCAACGGGGACCGGAAGCCTGGCCCTTCACTCCTTCCAGCCGTTTGGCACCTCGCCCTGGCGGGGCGTGAGCTGCCACTTCGTCACTGTCCAGCGCCCCCCACGCTTTTCGAGAAAGATGGCAAAGGTCTGTCGGGTGGCGTCGATGTATTCGTACGCCTGCTTCGCGGTGGTCAGGCCCAGGTCCACCGTTCCGGCGACCAGGGCCGTGTTCGCGTCCTCGCGGCTGACCTCCACCGCGTACACACTGAAATTGCCCAGCTTGCGCAGGTTCGGGGGCGCGGCGCTGAGTTTCATCCAGGGCTGGGCGCGGGCGACGGCGGCGTCGATGCGGCGCACCCCCTCGGCGCGCTGCTCGGCGTTGCGGGGCACCTTCTTGTACTGGGCCGCCACGCGCCCCGCCACGGTGCTCAGGTCCCCCAACAGGCCAGCCGCCACGGCGAGGGGGTCGTTGTCCAGCCGAGCCGCACGGCCCTGCCCCATCCGGTAGGTGAGGTAGCGGGTGCTCCCGGACGAACGGTCCTCCAGCACGGCGTCGTCACGGCCACTGGCCCGGCGCACGGTAAAGCGGGGCAATACGTTCCAGTTCCAGCCGTCTGCACTCTGGGGGGGAAACGCTCCAGCAAAGGTGGCAAGCGCGGCGCTGCCCACGATCTTCTCGCCCTGGGAGCGGAAGAGGCGCAGGGCGGCCCCGGTGCTCCCCTCGCGCACGAGCGTGAGGTACTCCCGCTGCCCCGGCGCGCTGAAGGCCCCGCCGATCCCGTAGGCGGCGCCGTTTTCGGGAACTGCCGCGCGGAGCGCCCAGTCTTCCATTCCCGCACTGCTCAGGTCCTGCCGGATATCAGGCGCGTAGTTTTCCAACCAGCGGCGGTACTCGGCCGGAATGGAGCGCAGGTAGCGGTCTGCCTCGGCCGCCTTGCCCAGCAGCAGCAGCGTGCCGTATTCCGCCAGGTACGTGCCGCCCGAGGGTTCGTCCTCCTCCCCGCCGCGCGTGGTGCTGCCCAGCACGAATTGGGGAAAACGCAGGGTGTCGTCCACATAGCGCCCGCCCCGGTAGGCGTACACCAGGGGTAGCGCCGGGCTTTCCGCAAAGCTCAGGCCGTAGGCGTAGGCAAATCTCCAGTCGTTGCCGATCAGCTCCAGTGGTCCCCGGGCGTCCAGCTGCGCGGTTCCGAGTTCCTCGGTATGGGCGCTGTTGGCCCGCAGCAGCAGGCGGGGCGGCGCGGTCAGCGAATACACGGAATGGACAAAGCAGCAGTGCGCACCGCCACTGAACTGCGCGAGGATCACTTCGGGCACGCCGTCGCCCGTCAGGTCACGGCAACCCTGGAACTCCACCGAGGTGTCGGTCAACGTGATCGCCGCGCGGCCTCCCTGGACCAGGCTGATCTTGTCCGGCGGATCGTCGAAGCCGTTTTCGGAGAGCTTCACGGTGTATTTGCCGCAGGTGTGGGCGGTGGTCTTGATGGGCGGGGCCTTGTCCTGCCGGGCCGAGGCGAGGCCCATCAGGCCAGACAGGGCCAGCGTTCCCGTAAGGGCCAAGGCCGTGGGGAGCAGAAAGGGAATTCGGGACATGGACGTGGGCCTCCTTGCCCCGCAGCATAAGCCGCTGTGGAGGGAGCTGGGCCTACCCCTCGCGCTGGCCGGTGACCCAGTAGCGTACGCGCTCGGCAACGTTTTCCATGTGGTCGCCGATGCGCTCCAGGCTGCGGCCCACCCGCATCAGCATCAGGGCCTTGGAGATGTTGCGCGGGTCTTCGAGCATGTAGGTGACCAGCTCGCGCTGAATCTGCTCGTACAGGTCGTCCACCTCATCGTCCATCTGCAAGGTGGCCTCGGCGCGGGTCACGTCGCGGTCGGCAATGGCGGTGCGCAGGTTCTGACTCATCTCGCCCAGGCGTTCCAGCATCCGGGTCAGGCTGACGTAGCGCTTCAGAGCGGGTTGCTGCGCGAGTTCAGAGCCGTCTTCGGCCACGTGCACAGCGTAGTCGCCCATGCGCTCAATGTCGCTGAGGCTCTTGAGAATCAACGCAATCAAGCGCAGGTCCCGCGCGACGGGCTGATGCAGCGCGATGATCCGCAGGCACTCGGCCTCGATTTGGGCTTCCTGCGCGTCCACCTCGCGGTCCATCGCCCGGATCTCCGGCAAACGCTCGGCGCGTCCGTGCAGCAGGACGTCGCCCGCAATGGGGAGCATCTGCTCCACTGTGCCCAGCATATTCAGGGCACCGTTCAGAACGGCACGCAGATCGGTTTCGAGGGCTTCGCGCATGGGGTCTCCAGGGACGAACGTAGCATCTCCGCTGGGGATGAGGGTCAGGGGAACGTCAGCTCACGTGCAGGTTGCCGCTCGACCTTGCCTCCAATCAACTTCTGCTGTGACATTTATTCAATCTTTAGTTCATATTGTGCCGAGTTTGGCTTTATCAAAAGTTGGCAGAGTTCTTAGGGGAAGACAGCAACAAAAGATCACAATGGCGGACGAAACAAAAGCCGCGACCCGCGGACCAAAGGAGCGCATATGTCACACCTACATAGACTGTCCGAGATTTCCAGCAGGCACACCGACGACTTCCAGGGGACCTACAACCCTGTGGGGTCCACGGCATACATTGGGGGTGGCCAGCGTATTGGCACGGTGCGCGACGTCCTCGTCGACGACGATCAGGGCAAGATCCGCTACCTGCTTGTCGACACGGATGGCGGCAGCACCGAGGGGGCCTACATCGTGCCCATCGGCCTGGTACGCCTGGAGGACGACAGCGTTTATTTCGACGAGCTGACGAGCGGTCAGCTCGCAGGCCTGCACCGCTACAGCCACGACGAGGACTACACCTTTGACGTCCAGAGCAGCGACGAGCGCGTCCTGCGCGGTGAGGCGTCTGCTGGGGATGGCGAGCGCGTGTTGCAGGGAACCGGCGTGGGCACCGCGAGTACGGTGGCGGATACCGGTACCCAGGCGCGCTACGACTACCGCGACGAGGACACCGCTGACCGCATGTTCAAGACGCCCGAGCGCCTGCGTCTGCTTGAAGAGCGCCTTTCGGTGAACAAGGAGCGTTACCTCGCCGGCCAGGTGCAGATCGGCAAGCACGTGGAGACCCACACCGAGACCGTGAATGTGCCCGTGCAGCGTGAAGAGATCGTCATCGAGCGCCACGCCGTCACCGACGCCCGCCCGGTGGACGGCGACGTGTCCCTGAGCAGCGGCAGCGAGACGGTACGGGTGGAGCTGGAGGCCGAGCGCGTGGACGTGCAGAAGCAGGCCTTCGTGACCGAGGAGGTCGAGATCGGCAAGCGCGCCGTGACCGAGCAGCAGACCGTCACCGAGACGGTGGGCCGCGAGGTGCTGGACGTGAACCAGACCGGCGAAGTCCGCGTGACGGGCGACGCCGCCCTCACGGACGACGAGCTGCGCCGCAACGACAAGTAACGCCCCGGGTACGCGCCGCCCCAGGGCGGCGCGTACCTCCCCCGACGCTTCAGGAGAACCCCCATGACCCACGCCAAGAAACTGCTGCTCGCCCTGGCCCTCGTGGCCGCGCCCGTGACGGCCACCGCCCAGACTGACGACACCTCCACGTCCACGAGCACCACGGACACGAGCACGACGGACGCGGCGGGAACCACCGACGCTGGCACCACCGACGCTGCGACCACCGACACCACGACGACCACCGATACGACCAGCGGCACGACGGCAAACGACGCGGTTACCACGCCCAGCGAGAGTGACGGCGTCCCCGGCAACGAGCGCCAGGGCTTTCCCTGGGGCCTGCTGGGTCTGCTGGGCCTGCTGGGCCTGACGGGTCGCCGCGCTCCCGAGCCGCGCACCGAAGTTCACCTCGGCGGCCCCACCGACGGCCCCCGCCGCTAAACGCCCGCGCAGAACCGACACACGGCGCGCCGCCCCAGGAAAACATCCGGGGCGGCGCGCCGTGTGTCGGTTTTCTGCCGGTACGACTCAGCCGATGCCCACACCGCCCGGTAACGTGAAGCAAAAGGCATTGCGCTCGCCCTGGCGCTCGGCCCAGGCCTGACCGCCCCAGCCCTGCACGATGCTGCGGACGATATACAGGCCCATGCCGCTGCCCTGACCCGTCGCACCCTGTCCCCGCGTGTGGGCCCGGAAGAGGCTGCCCGCGTCTTCCAGGGGTGGGCCCTCGTCCAGCACAGCCACCTCCACCCAGGTGCCGCGCACGCTGGTCTGGACCTCGACGCTGTGGCCGGGCGGGCCGTATTTTAGGGCGTTTTCCACGAGGTTGAGCAGCACCTGCAGCAACTTGTCGGGGTCTGCCCGCACGAGGTGGTCCGCGCCGAAGGTCAGGGTGGTCTGGCGCGCACTCAGTTCGGGGCGCAGCAGGCGCTCGGCGCGGGCAAAGGCCTCGGCCAGGGCCAGCGTGCGGGCGCGGGTGGGCCGAAATCCCACGGCGAGGTCTTCCACAAGCCGGGCGAGGCGCTCGACTTCCTGCAGCCCCTGCCGCACGAAATTCTGCGCGAGGTCCGGGGGCATGTCGTATTCCAGTGCCTCCAGCACACCGCGCAGGCCAGTCACGGGTGTGCGGAACTCGTGCGAGAGCACCGCCGTGGCCTCCCGCAGTTCGGCTTCCCGGCGGCGGTGCTCGGTGATGTCCTCCACGATCAGCGCGCCCTCGGCCTCCGAACCGGAGGGACCGGGTTCGGCGCGGGTGGCGGTGCAGCGCAGGGTTCGCCCACCCACCTCCAGCTCCAGCTCGCCGCCGCGCTCGGTCAGGGCTTCCAGGGTGTGCCGCCGCACCACTTCCAGCAGGGGACGTCCGGCGGCGCGGTCTTGCGTAACGCCCCACAGGCGCACGGCCGCCGCGTTGACCCGCGTGACGGTGGGGGCCTCCGTGCGGCCCGCGCCGCCGCGAAACAGCAAGACCGCCTGAGGCAGGGCGTCCATCCAGGCGTCGGACAAGGGCTGCGTCAGGGGCAGGGCCTCCATCATCCTGCCTCCGCCCAGGGACGCATCCGGTAGCCTTTGCCGCGCACCGTCTCCAGAAAACGGGGGCGCGCAGGGTCGTCGTCCAGATGCGCCCGCAGCTGCGTGACGTGCTGGTCCACCGTGCGCTCGCCGCCCAGGAAGTCCGCGCCCCATACCCGGTCGAGCAGCTCTGTACGCGAATAGACCCGGCCCACGTTCTGCGTCAGAAAGGCCAGCAGATCAAATTCACGCCGGGTGAGGTTGAGCCTCGCGCCCGAGAGCCGCGCGTCGGCCGCGCTGAGGTCGATGTTCAGCGGCCCGTTTCCGAGGTGCTGCGGCGCGTCGGGCAGAGAGCGGCGCAGCAGCGCGCGCACCCGCGCCACGAGTTCAGCGGCGCTGAAGGGTTTGGTCAGGTAATCGTCCGCCCCGCTTTCCAGGCCCTCCACCCGTTCGGCCTCGGCGGCGCGGGCGGTCAACATCAGCACCGGCAGGCGGCGCAGCTCGGGGTCCGCGCGCAGTCGGCGCAGGTACCCGAGGCCACTCTCGCCCGGCAGCATCCAGTCCAGCACCAGGGCGTCGGCCCGGCCCACCGCTTCGCTGGCGGCGTGGGCCGTCTCGAACGCACTGACCCGCAGCCCAGCCCGCTCCAGGTGAAAGCGCACCACCTCCCGGACGGTGCCCTCATCCTCGATCACGACGACATGGCTCATCACGTTTTATTGTCGGCCCACACGTCAGGCGAGTGTCAGGGGAAGCGGTGCGCTTTCAGACGTCGGCAGAAAAAGTGGGTGGCTGAAAGCCGCCTCACACTGTTCTGTCCGCCGTCTGGGTGGAGTGGGTGTCGGGAAAGCTCAGCACGCGGGCGTCGCTCCACAGGCCTTCAAGGTCGTAGTACTCGCGGGCGTCTTTGGTCATGATGTGGACCACGACGCTGCCGCCAAACGCCAGCAGCAGCCAGCGTTCGCTGGGGCCCTCGACGCTTGGGCGGGGGAGCCCGGCCTCCTGGGCTTTCTCGCGGATGTTTTCCTGCACGGCGTTGAGCTGCAGGCCGGCGGTGGCGGTGCAGATCACGAAGTATTCGAGGGTGGAGGAGACGTCGGTGAGGTCGAGCACCACCACGTCCTCGGCGCGGCGCTCGCGGGCCGCGTCCACGATGGCGCGCAGTTGCTGCTGAATCTGGGGAAAGTGGGGATCGTTACTCTGGGTCATGGGGTCTCCGTTCGGGTGGAAGGGGCGGCGGCAGCAGGGGCCAGGGCAGCCAGGCTCTGCCGGGCGTCCATGCCCAGCAGAATACCCACCTCGCCCGCCTCCACCGGGAAACGTTCACCTTGCAGGCGGGGCAGGCCCAGCACGTCGGCCAGCGCTGTGGCTGCCCCCGCGTCCTCTCCAGTCAGCACCTGGCTGGCCTCGGCGCTGGCGGGCACGGCCTCAACGCGCACGTGAGCATAGCCCAACACCGCCAGGGCGCGGGCCAGGGCCTGCCCCAGATTCGCGCCGCTCGCGTCCACGATCTTGACCTTCACACGCGTGGGATTCTCATCGGGGACTTCTGCCGGTGGCCGCGCGCCACCGGCAGAAGCTCCCCCAGGAGGGCCCCAGAGGCGCGCGAGGGCGTCTCTATCTGCGGCGAGGTTGAAGGTGCCCGGAATGGTGGTGGTCGGCAGGGTGGCGAAGCTGAGCCGGAGCTTGCCCAGCTGCGGCGCGAGGGTGGTCAAGAGATTCGGGTCCAGGTTCGTCTCGACGCCGTTGCCTACGCCGCCCAGGATGGTGGGCAGGGCCGCCAGACCCTGCGCGGATTTGAGCCGCCCCGCGAGCTGCGTCAGCGCCTGCTTCTGGTGGTCGATGCGTCCGTAGTCGTCCCCAAAGCCCTTGCGCACGCGCAAAAACAGCACGGCCTCCTTGCCCGCGAGGTGGTGCGGCCCTGGGTTCAACTTGAGGTTCACCCCCGCTGCCCGGTCCACCCACTCGATCCCGCCCTCCGGCACGGTCACGTCCAACCCGCCAAGCGCGTCGATCACCCGCTCCACGTAGTCGGTCCGCACGATCACGTAGGCGTCCACGTGCTCGCCCGTGATCGTTTCCACCGCGTCCGCCAGGCCCTCGGGACCCTGAGACCAGTACCGGCTGTTGACCTTCTGCGAGGCCTTGGTCTGGCGCGGGTCGTAGGGACCGACGTTGGTGTCGCGCGGAATATTCAGGACGCTGACCCGGGTGCCGTCCACCTTCACCACCATCAGGGTGTCGGTGTTGGGCGTTTGCAGCAGCCCCGTGCGCTGGTCCTGATCGCGGCAGGGCGTGCGGTAGTAGCAGTACACGATGTCGCGCCCGGCGAGCAGCAGCGTGAAGCGGGGTAGGCCGTCGGCACTCAGGCCCGAGGCCGCTGCGCTCCCTGGCGAACTCATAACGGCGAAGCCGCCCAGCGTGAGGGCGGCCAGGCTCAGGCCAAACGCCTGCAGGGCCCTGAGCCGCGAGCGTGGGCGCGGCGAAGGAAAGGAGAAATCGAGTCGGGGAGGCGCAGGGGGGCGGGTCATGGCGCGGGGTGACGGTCGGGCTGGGGCAGCCGGGGCGCGTCCGGCACGGAGCCGTCCTGCCCGACGCAGGGCAGCGCGTGGTAGGACCGCAGCGTGCGGGGATGTACCCGGATGCCCCGCCCCTGCAGGTAGGTGACCTTGGAGACGATGGCGCGGCTCAGGGCCGCTTCCAGGTCGCAGAGCGCAAGTTCGCGGATGTCCTCGTTCACGCCTCGGCCGGGCTCGGAGACGTCGGCCACGTACACGCAGGCCGAGACCGGGTTACCGCCGCGCGGGCCAGTGGTGTGGTCCTCCACAGCTTCGAGGACGACCGGGTCCGCGTAGCCCCAGCGCTCCAGCAATGTGCGGGCTGCGCGCCCGTGCAGGGCGAGGGGATGCGCGAGGTCGATGGCGCACTCGGGCGGCGCGAGGCGCAGCAGTTCGGTATCGGGCAGGTCCCGGGCAATGTCGTGCAGCAGCCCAGCCGCGTAGGCCCGGGCCTCGTCGATCCCGGCCGCGCGTGCGATGCGGCACGCGAGGTCTGCCACGCGCAGCACATGATCGTAGCGGCGGGGCCGCACCATCAGCCGCACGCGCTCATCCCAGTCGGCAAGGTCGGCCAGGGGGTGCCGCAGATCGGGGCGCTCGGCAATCATTGGACTATGTGGGTCATGCGCCACACCATGACGTTTACTATACCCCCGCTCAAGGCGCGCCATCCTGACCGGCGCACCTTGAGCGGGGCTTCAGAAACTGGCGGTGTCTTCCCAAGGAGACGCGCGCCAAGGCGATGAAAGGGCCGCTCACGGGGCCTGGGGGGCCGGGGTCACCTGCCGCACGACGGTCAGCTCCACCCGTACGGGCTCGAGCGCCTGGGCGCCCGCCGCGAGCCTCAGGGTCACTGGCGCAGTGTAGGTGCCCTCATGGTAAGCGGCGGTGCCCCGCACCTCCCGCAACCGCGTGAGCACCTCCGGCGGAGCGACGACGCGGACCCGCGCGGGTGTGAGGCGCGCCGCCGTGACCCGCAGCGTTACCGGTGGGGGGGTCAGGACGACGGGGAGCTCGGCCACCGGCAGGGTGCCCGCGTCGAGGCGGCGGACCCGGACGGCCGAGGGCGTCAGGGTTACCCCCTCCACCGGGCGGCCCGTCTCGTCCAGGGGAATCAGCAGGACTTCCCGCTCCTCACCGGGCTCCAGCGTCACCGGACTGGCCACCACCCGGGCCACCCCCGTTACCAGACGTCCCGGTCCCCGGACCGACGCCTCGGTGGGGGTGAGCTCGTAACGCGGCAGGCTGTCACCCGCGGGGGAGGCCACGCTGACCACCACGGGCAGGCTGCTCGTCAGCACCGAGTCCACAAAGCCCTGCACCCGCTCAGGCTTGACGCTGCGCAGCGTCGTGCCGGTGGGGGCCTGAACGGTCACGGGCCGGGTAAAACTCGTCTCGGGTACGCCCGTCACGTCCACCACCGCCTCAATGTTCTCGCCGCGCAGCTCGCGCAGCCGCTCCGGGCCGCCCAGCAGGGTCACGCGCACGGTGGCGGGCGTAAGGTCGCGCACCTCACGCGTACCCACCCCACGCCCCCCTGTCGTGTCGCTGACGGTGACGGGCACGTCGTAACTCTGCTCCACCTTCGCCCGCCGGTCCGTCGTCGCCACGGACCACAGCACCAGCGCTGCTCCCAGGGCGAGCAGCTTGGCAGGCAGATTGTGGAGCAGCCGCCGCCAGACGTAACGGGGGCGGCTCCAGCGAATCAGACCGTCGGGTACGGACCTCACGCGCTGCCCCTTTCCGGGGGTTCCGCGCCTGCAACCGGGCGCCCCTCGGGCTCCGCGGGTGGGGAAGCCGGAACGCGGCGGGCAGGCTGAAGGTCTGCGTGGTCATACACCAGGGAGCGCAGCTGCTCGCGCAGTTCCGAACCGTTGAGGTCTGGGCCCAGTCGCCCGGCCAGCGCGATGCGCATGCTGCCCCGCTCCTCGCTGACCACCAGCACCACGGCGTCGGTCAGCTCCGACAAACCGATGGCCGCGCGGTGGCGCGTGCCGTAGCGGCGGTAGGTGCCGTCACCCGGCTGCAGCGGAAACAGGCATCCGGCGGCCACCACCCGTGAGCCCTGCAGGATCACGCCACCGTCGTGCAGCGGCGCGTTGCGGGCGAAGAGCGCCTCCAGAAAGGGTGCGCTGACCCGGGCGTCGAGCGACACCCCCGTCGCCGCGTACTCGCCCAGCGGGGTACGGCGTTCGATGGCGATCAGCGCCCCCGTCTTGCGCTCGGCCAGGCGCTCCATCGCGCGCGCGAGGTCTTGGAGCGCCGCGCCACTTGCCCCCAGATCCCGGCCACGGGGGCGGCCCACCCGTTCCAGCGCTGCGCGCAACTCGGGCTGAAACAGCACCACCAGCGCGAAGAGCCCCACCGTGCCCACCCTTCCAAGCAGGTAACTGAGGGTGGTGAGGTTCATGACCTCCGCCGCCGCCCATACCCCGGCGAACACCAGAATGCCTCGCAGCACGTTCACGGCCCGCGTGCCCACCACCAACAGGTAGCCCTGATAGATCAGGAAGGCGACGAGCAGCACGTCCAGCACGTCGCGCGCTTCCCATCCGTTCAGCAGGGTGGACAGCAAAGACACGGGGGGCGGCACTCCTTCCCGCCGCGAGAATTCAGGGGCGGCACCCGCCTACTATACGGGCCGGGGCGCAGCGAAGACCTCCATCAGAAGGATGAGAAAAAGCTCAGGAGCGTCCCCCAGTCCGCGCCCCTACACTGCGTTTATGCAAATTCGCTTCCTGGGCCACAGCGCCTTTTTGCTGGAAAGTGGCGGGCACCGCGTCCTGATTGACCCCTTCCTCACGGGCAACCCCAAGGCCGCCGCCACGGTGGAGGAGGCGTTGGGGTGGAACGTCAGCGCCGTGCTGATGAGCCACGCCCACGGGGACCACTGGGGCAATGCGCTGGACTTCGGGCGAGCGGGGGTGCCCATCGTCGGTACGGTGGAAATCGGCAGCTACGCGGCGAAGAACGGGGCCGTGAACGCCATCGGTGCGAACATTGGCGGTACGGTGCGCGCAGAGTGGGGCAGCGTCACCTTTACGCCCGCCTGGCACTCGTCCTCCTTTCCCGACGGCACGTATGGCGGGATGCCCACCGGCCTCGTCATCGAGATGGGCGGCGTGCGGCTGTATCATGCGGGCGACACCTGCCTCTTTTCTGACATGCGTCTGATTGGGGACCGGGAGCTGGACGTGGCCCTGCTGCCCATCGGCGATCACTTCACCATGGGGCCGCAGGAGGCCGCCCGCTGCCTGGAACTCCTGCGGCCAAGGGTGGCCATTCCCATGCACTACGGCACCTTTCCCATCCTGACGGGCGACCCCAGCGATTTCTTGCGTGAGGGCGAGGCCTGGGACGTGGAGATCCGCGTGCTGGAACCGGGGCAGGGAACGGAAGTGGAGGCGAGGGCTGGGGGCTGAGGTCGCTGGAAAACCCACCCTGTCCGGGCCCTCCCTCTTCTCCCCTCACGGCGTCTGTTGAAATTGCACCTGTACGCCCAGTCCGTCCGCCGCCTGCCGGGCCTGAGCCAACTGGGCGTGGGCGGCGGGCAGCAGGGCACGCTCGGGCCGTTGCCACAGCGCCTGGGCGATCTTGCTCGCGCGGCGCACGAGCAGCACCTCGCCGGCGCGCGCCAGGGTGACGGCGGCGAGCAGGGCCTGAGCACTCGGCGGCACGTCTGATAGGGGATCGAGGTTGACCAGGGCTGTGACGCGCTCGCCGTGACGGCGCAGGCTGACGCGGGCCTCGGGCACGGCGGGCCGCTGCTCGATCAGCACGTCGGCGTGGGGTCCCGCTGTGGCTGGCGTATTCAGGCCCCGCCGGGCGTCGTTGGCGAGTTCGTGGGCGGAAAGCATATGCCGCCGGGTGCGGGGCACGTACTCCACCCGCAAGGCAACCTCCCGCGCCTGCGTCTCGTCCAGCGCCTCCCGCGCGAGGTCTGCCAGCAGGTGCGGTCCCCGGCCCCGGCCCACCGAGGCGATCACGGCCTCGTTGTCGGTGTAGACGGTCAGGGGCTCGCCCACCGGGGCGTGGCGCACCGCTTCCAGCACGGCGCGCAGCTCGGCGGCGTTGTTGTCGGGGGCATCGAGCTGACCCTGGTAGCGCGTGGGCAGCTCGCCCGGCAGCAGCAGCACCAGGCCCCAGCCGCCCACGCCGGAGCCGTCGGGACGTTCGTGCCAGCTCGCGTCCACGTAGGCCTGGTTCATGGCGTGCCTCCCGGTGAGCGCCGGTGGCCGCTGGCGGCTGGCGACCAGAAAAACTTCCGGGCCTCGCCGGCAGGCCTACAGATCGAGGTCCAGCACCCGGGCCAGGACGCGGCGCGCGAGGGTGTGAAGGCTGCGGGGATCGTAATCGCCGCGCTCCACGGCGTCCAGAACCTGCGGCGCGAGGCCCGCTTCCTGGGCAAGGACCGTGAGGGGGATCCCGAGCAGGAGACGTCGGGAGCGCAGGGCGTGGGCAGGGGGAAAGGGGTGGGCATCGGCGGGGTCCATAAAGCATGATGCACCGCGCGCCGCGCGAATGCGATACTCCCCGCATGGACGTTCTGGCGCTGTACCGGGAAGCAGGCGCGTACCACGAGGGGCATTTTCTGCTTGCCTCGGGCCGCCACTCACCCAAATTCCTGCAATCCACCACCGTGCTGCAATACCCACGGCTCACTGAGCAGGTCGGCCGGGCCATTGCGCAGAAGCTGCGCGGGGAGGGCATCGAGGCGCAGACCCTCGTCGGCCCCGCAATGGGCGGCGTCGTGCTGGCCTACGAGGCCGCGCGTCACTACGGCACCCGGGCGATTTTCGCTGAGAAAGACGGCCAGGGCGGGATGAAGGTCCGCGAGGCCTTTACCGTTACGCCCGGTGAAACCTTCGTTGCCGTCGAGGACGTGCTTACCACTGGCGGCAGCGTCTTGAAGGCCGTCCGCGCGGTGGAAGCGCTGGGCGGCAGGTGCGTCGCCATCGCCTGCATCGTGGACCGGCGGGCGGAAGAGGGTCCCCTGCAGGGTTATCGGCTGGTGTCCCTGAGCCGGCTGCACTTCGACACCTACGCGCCCGAGGAGGTGCCGGAGTGGTTGGCCGAGCGGCCACTTCAGGAAATCTGACCGTTTTGGCCCTCGCGGAAGGCTTCAGGGAGGGCGTCCGCGTGGGTTAGGGCAGCTGTCCAAATGGCGCCGCGCGTGGAAGGGCACCCTTCACGGCGCCATTCTCCCCCATGCGCATTTCGCTCGCTGGGCTCGGTCAAAAAGAAGTCCGCACGTTGACCCTCTAGGGCGCCGCTCCCCTTCCGTTGCCGAAAGCGCCGCACCAGTTCGCACCCCAGTGCGTAGCCCGCCCCACGGGGCAGGCCCGGCTGCTGCCGAGCCGAACAACCGGTCGGCGTGGCTGTAGCCCGGGGCGCCCAGTTCGGCCAGCGCCCGCCCCGCCGACACAGCGGCTCCAGATCGTACCCAATCGGCGCGTAGGGTGGCGGCCCGCTCCGTTCCTCCGCCTCAAAATGCTGGGCCAGTCCCTTGGAGACGGGGGCTTCCGGGAGGGTAGAGCCGCACCCCGGCCCACGCGCGGCGCCGCGCGTGGGCCGGGCGAGCGGAGCGTTCGGTGCGCCAGCAGGCCGCGAAGTTTGGCTTTGCCGGACCGAGCGTGATTTGGAGCCGATGCCCAGTCGGCGTGTCTCTGCCGACGCCCGTTTCGGGAAGAGACCAGCTTGGACTGACGTACGTCGCCACATCGAAGGGGGCCGCGCTGTTCGCGGGCTTCAGAAGTTTGCCATGTCTGAATCCACCGCGCCGTTGGGCAGGGTATAAATGCCGTTCGCCTCCTGGTCCAGAAAGGCGTCGGGCAGGTAGGCGTAGCCCCCGTCGCCGAAGCCGCAGCCCCACGGGTTCTTCACGATCCACACGGCGGTGGGATAAGGTCAGCGGTCCCTGATTCTGCTCCGCGTATTTCACGCCATCGAGGGTCACGTTGCCGGTGTTCACGTGGCCGATCAGGTGAACGGCGTGTCCGCCCCGGTAGTTCTGACCGACCAGGCCCATGTTGGGGGTACCCGCCGTGCCAATGCTGTCGAAAGCCGCGTCCACCCCAAAACCCAGGATCAGCTGGTCGCCCCGGTTGAGCATCGCCCGCAACGTGAGGCGGCGAAAGGCCCGCTGCGCCTCCGCGGTGGAGAAGGGCGCCTTCCCAGGGGCGAACCACACCTCCTGGGCTGCCGTGGGACGGAAGTTGAAGGCGGCGTTGTCCTGAATTTCCCACTCGGGCTTCCAGGCACAGTTGTTCGTGCTGCCCTGGCACACCGGCTGCGCCTGCGCGGTGGTGTCGCTGCACGCCTGGTTCGTGTCGCTCGCGCAGGAGTTTTTCTGCGTAACGGGCTGCTTGCCTCCCGGCAGCGCCTGACGCCCGTACGGGGGGTTGTAGCGCCAGCGGACCTCGGTGGGAATCATACGCTTGCGCGCAATCGCGTCGTCGTAATCGCCTCAGCCCGCGCCGTCGCCCAGCACGCCGCCGTCGCCGCGCAGCCAGTAGTAGGCGTACTGCTCGGAGAGGTTGAAGGGCGCCTTGATCCGCCCATGATCTGGCGTTCGGGCGCCGAGACAAACCCGAACGCCATGCAGGTCCCCCGCGCCCCCTGGTTCTTGATGGACGTGATGGTGCCGAGGTTCCCACCTTTCATCTGCGCGAACAGCGGGTTGGTGGGCGTGAAGCGGCAGGCACCATCAGCGGGGTTCCTGTTGAAGCCGTCGCCGAGTTCCTGCCCGGGCTGTGAGGGCTTGGGTTGCGCGGGGGCTGGAGCGGCGCGCAGCCAGCTGCCCCAGGCCCGACACCACCGTCGCCTCGGTCAGGCCGAAGGAGCGCAGTACGGCGAGGCGGCCCAGCAGCGTGAGCTCCTGCGTGCGGCCATCACGCAGGCGAATGGTGGCGGGAACGGTCAAGCCTTCGGGAAGCTTCAAGGTCATGCGCGCCACGTCTGCCCGCAGGTCCGGGGCCTGTCTCAGGCGCGCCGTCACGTCCAGCCCTGCGCGCACCGCCGCTTCCTGCGCCTGAATGCGGGCAGTTCATCCAGATTGAGCGGGATGATGTTGGGGGACTTCAGCATCTGGGTAAACAGCGCCGGTTCCAGCGTGAGGCGCGAGAAGTGCAGGTCGCGAATGGTGATGGTCTGAAGCTGGCGTTGCTGAAGCTGCCGCGTGCTGATCTGAAAGATGGTGCGGTCCTGCGCCTGCGCCCCGCCGAGCAGGGTCCGGGTCAGGAGGACGGTGCAGGCGAGGGCGGACAGAAGACACCTCTTTCATGGCGGGCCCCTTGGCGCTGACCTGGCCGGAACGGGCAAAGCGGCTCCGCCCCGGCCCAGGGCAAACCGGGTGACTGGCTGACTTGACGCTGCCGAAGGCAGGCGGGGGCGCCTCGCCGTGTATCCACCTGAGGAGCCGGGGCGTCAACCGGGCGTCAAAAGGTTGCCAGGGCCTGTCCTCAACGCAAAGAGAAGCGGCCACCCCCCCGCAGGGAAGCGGACCGCCGACGTCTCAAAGCCGGTCGCTCTCAGCGCATGTGTCCGAATGGCGTCTCGCGTGGAAGGGCAGCCCTCACGGCGCCATTCTCCCCATGCGCATTTCGCTCGCTGGGCCCGGTCAAAAAGAAGTCCGCACGTTGACACATGCTCTTAGAGCTCCAAGAGAATCCGCGCCGGATCTTCCAGCAGGTTCTTGATGGTCACCAGAAACTGCACCGCTTCCTTGCCGTCAATGATGCGGTGGTCGTAGCTCAGCGCGAGATACATCATTGGGGCAATCACCACCTGCCCATTTTGGGCGATGGGGCGCTCGATGATGTTGTGCATCCCCAGAATGGCGCTCTGCGGCGCATTGATGATGGGCGTGCTCATCATGGAGCCGAAGGTGCCGCCGTTCGTGATGGAGAAGGTGCCCCCGCTCATGTCCTCCAGCGTCAGCTTGCCGCCCTTGGCCTTCTGGGCAAAGCCTGCGATCTCCTTCTCGATGCCCGCGAGGCTCATCTGGTCCGTGTCGCGCAGGATGGGCACCACCAGGCCCCGGTCCGACGCGACCGCAATGCCGACGTCGTAGTAGCCGTGGTAGATGATGTCCTTGCCCTCGACGCTGGCGTTGACCACCGGGAACGCCTTCAGCGCTTCGGTGGCCGCCCGCACAAACAGGCTCATAAAGCCGAGCTTGACCCCGTGCTTCGCCACGAACTGGTCCTGGTACTTCTTGCGCAGGTCCATCGCGGGCTTCATGTTCACCTCGTTGAAGGTGGTCAGCAGCGCCGCCGTGTTCTGCACCTCCTTGAGCCGCTCCGAGATGCGCTGCCGGATGCGCGTCATGGGCACGCGCTGCTCGGGCCGCGCGCCCTGCGGGACCTGCACGGCGGGAGCCTGCGCAGGGATACTGGCCGCTGGTTGCTGGCCTCCCGCTGCCCCCTGCACCCCAACCGGAGCCGCCGCGTCCTGCGGGCCCTGGTACGTCAGGCCGCCCTGCGCGGCGGCCACGGCGTCGGCCTTGGTGATGTTGCCGCGCGGGCCGCTGGCGGGAATCCGCGCCGGGTCCAGTCCCTGCTCGGCCACGATCTTGCGCACAGCGGGAGAGAGGTCGTCGCGGCGGGTGGCCTCGTTGCCTGCGGAGGTTTGGGGAAGCTGGGCGGGCTGCGCCGCTGCGCTCGCCTCCTCTGCCGCTGGCGCAGGCGTGGCCGCAGGAGCGCTGCCCGCGTCGCCCACAGTGCCCAGCACTTCCTCGCTGAGCACGGTGTCACCCTCGTTCTTGGCGATGGCGGTCAGCACGCCGTCTTGCTGCGCGGTGACTTCGAGGACCACCTTGTCGGTTTCGATCTCGGCCAGCACCTCGCCGCGCTTGACGGCGTCGCCGGGCTTCTTGTGCCAGGTCAGGAGCGTGCCCTCACTCACGGACTCGGAAAATACGGGAACCTTGATGTCGGCCATAACGCCTCCCTTTATACCCCCGGCGCGGTGTGACTGACCGGGGAACGTCCCAACGTCCCGCGGGGCGGCGCGGAATATGGGAAAAGGAGCCGGAGGATGCCCGGGGCCCCTCTGGGAAGGGCGGAGGTTGTTTGGCAGGGAATAGCGCGCGTGGGGTGGCCCCCTCGTCCCTGCCTTCGCCAGGCCCTCTGTGCTGCGCAGCTGTGCGAGGGAAGAAAAACGCCCCTCTCCCACGCGGGGAGAAGGGCGCTGCGCTTCTGGGTGAGGGGGCCACCAAGCGCAGATGAGGGCCTCAGCTCTGCGCCCCCGTCTCCGCCGTCTTGCGCACCTCGGCCTCCACCACCTTGCGGCTGACCTTCTCACCAAGGGCGGCGGCGATCACGCGCGCCTGCTCGGCAGCGTGGACGCTGGCGTATCCGGCGGCGGTGCTGGCGGACCGGGGGCGGCAGGCGCTGATCAGGGTCTGGCCGGGAGCAAGCACCTTTTCCAGGTCCTCCCAGATCATCAGCCACGCGCCCTGGTTCTCCGGTTCTTCCTGCGCCCAGACCACCTGCGCGCCGGGGTGTTTGGCCAGTTCCGCGGCCAGGGCCTCGCCAGGAAAGGGGTAGAGCTGCTCCAGGCGAATCAGCGCCGTGCCCGCGTACCCCTCGGCATCGGCGGCGCGGGCCTCGAACAGTTCCCAGTGCAGCTTGCCGGAACTGATGACCACGCGGCGGGCCTGCTGCACGGTGTCGTCGCCGATGACCTCCCAGAAGCGGCCCTCGGCCAGCTCGGACAGCGGGCTCATGGCGAGCTTGTGGCGCAGCAGGCTCTTGGGCGTCGCCACGATCAGCGGCTTGCGGTAGGGCCGCAGCACCTGGCGGCGCAGCAGGTGGAAGATCTGCGCGGCGGAGCTGGGCACCACCACCTGCATGTTCTTCTGCGCGCACAATTGCAAGTAGCGCTCAATGCGGGCCGAGGAGTGCTCGGGCCCCGCGCCCTCATAGCCGTGGGGGAGCAGCATGGTCAGCCCCGAGAGACGCTGCCACTTGCTCTCGCCCGCGCTGAGGAACTGGTCCACCACCGCCTGCGCGCCGTTGGCGAAGTCACCGAACTGCGCTTCCCAGGCCACGAGCGCCTTGGGTTCCGAGGTGGAGTACCCGTACTCGAAGGCCAGCACGGCCTCCTCGGACAGCGTGGAATCGATGATCTCCACCTGGCCTTGCTCCGGCGAAAGGTGCGCGAGGCTGAGGTATTCCTCGTCCATGGGGTCCTGCGCGCTTTGGTCGTGCAGTACGGCGTGGCGGTGGACGAAGGTGCCGCGCCCGGAGTCCTGGCCGTCGAGGCGCACGTTGTACCCCTCGGTCAGCAGCGTCGCGTAGGCGAGCATCTCGCCCATGCCCCAGTCCAGCGGCTGCTCCCCCCGGCTCATGGCGCGTCTGGCCTCCAGCACGCGGTTTACGCCACGGTGGGGCTGGAAGCCCTCGGGGAGTTCGGTAAGCTTCAGGCCCAGCTCGGTGAGCCTCACGGCGGGCACAGCGGTGGGCGTGTCGTCGGTCCAGTGGGTGGCGCGGTACTCGCTCCAGTCGGCGGCCAGCTTGCTCTGCTCCACGTTCTCGATCTCTTCCACCACCGCGTTGCCCGCGTCCAGCAGGTCGCGGTAGCGCTCAACGAGCCCGTCGCCCTCGCCCGCTTGCAGCACCCCCGCGTCCTCCAGCGCCTTCGCGTACAGGGCGCGGGTGCCGGGGTGGGCCTTGATCTCGCGGTACATGATGGGCTGGGTCATGGTGGGGTCGTCGGCCTCGTTGTGGCCGTGGCGGCGGAACGAGATCAGGTCGATAAACACGTCCTTGCCGAAGGTCTGACGGTACGCCAGCGCGAGGTCGCCCGCAAAGGCCACCGCTTCGGGATCGTCACCGTTGACGTGCAGCACGGGCGCGTTGGCGATCTTCGCCACGTCGGTGCAGTAGCGGCTGCTTCGGGTGTCCCGCGGGTCGGAGATGGTAAAGCCGATCTGGTTGTTGATGACGATTCGCACCGCCCCGCCTGTGGCAAAGCCGCGCAGGCGCGAGAGGTTCAGCGTCTCCATGACCACGCCCTGCCCACTGACGGCGGCGTCGCCGTGAACGGTGATGGGGAGCACCTGCTTACGCTCGGTGTCGCCGCGGCGGTCCTGACGGGCGCGCACCGAGCCGTGAACCACAGGCGACACGATCTCGAGGTGGCTGGGGTTGAAGGCGAGCGCAAGGTGCATCGCGCCGCCGGGCGTGCGCACGTCGCTGGAGTAGCCCATGTGGTACTTCACGTCACCCGCAATATCGGGGTCGTCGCTCAGCTTCTTCTTGCCCTCGAACTCGGCAAAGAGGTCGCTGGGCTTCTTGCCGAAGATATTGACGAGCACGTTGAGGCGGCCGCGGTGGGCCATGCCGATGACCGTTTCCTTCACGCCGTACGTTCCGGCCTGCTGAATGATTCGGTCCACGAGCGGAATAAAACTCTCGCTGCCTTCCAGCGAGAAGCGTTTCTGGCCCACATATTTGACGTGCAGGTAGCGCTCCAGGCCCTCAGCGGCGTTGAGCTTCTTCATCAGGCGGCGGCGTTCCTCCGGCGTGTAGTCGCCCCGGCCCCGGGTGGGCTCCACCCGCTCCTGGAACCACTGGCGCTCCACGGCGGGCAGGTAGTTGAACTCGAAGCCGATGGATCCACAGTAGGTCTGCTGGAGTTCGTCGATCACGTCGCGCAGCGGCCCCTTGAAGGTGCTGTCCTCCACGTACTCCTGGAGGTCCGCCGCCGACAGTCCGTAATACTCGGGCGTCAGCTCGGGCACCACGGGCAGGCCACGCATCTTGAGTGGGTTCATGTGGGCGCTGATGTGCCCGTACACGCGGAAGGCAGTGATCAGGGCCCCAGCGGCCTGCTGCGCGCCGCTCACGCCCCGGGGAACGGGAACGGTGACGCTGCCCCGGCGCTGGGTGCCAAGTTGGTAGAAGGCCTCCTGCACGGCGGAGTGCGGCGTCTCCTGCGCCCCGCCGCGCAACTCGTCGAAGTACGCGCGCCACTGGGGGTCTACGCTTGCGGGGTCCGCCAGGTACGCCTCATACAGCCCCTCGATAAAGGCCGCGTTCCCGCCGGACATGATGGTCTGTGACTGCTGCGTCATAGCGCCCTCCAGCATACCCCCGCCTCCTGCCGCCAAGACGGTCTGCTGACACACTGCCCATGTTCCCGGGAGGGGCACAGTTCCGCCGCCCCTCCCCCGGCGTTCATGAGCAGCTGGATGAGCGTTCGTGCCCCTTGACCTTGACACCCCTGTCATCAGAACTGGGTGGCAGGGCGGGTATGAATGGGGAGCAACCGCATGTGGGGAGGCAGAACTGGAGCGGAGGGTCCGCTCCGGGTGACCACGCCCACCCCCATTCACGAGGAGGAGTCCATGACCCGTTACCGTGATGACCGCCGCGACGACAGATACGACGACCGGGGCACGCAGGAGGGGCAATATGGCCGCGACGACGCGCAGCGCGGCTCTTTTGACCGGGGAGACATGGGCCGGGGAGGAATCGACCGCGATGACCGCTCCGTGCGCTCAGGCTACGGCACGCAGGGCTACAGCGGCCCCAAGGATGACCGTCAGAGCAGCTTTAGCGGCAATGACCGCTACGGAGATCCCCCTTACGGGCAGTCCGGCCAGTCCTACGGGCAGGACCGCATGACCCAGGGCAGCGCTCAGGGCGGCCAGGGCTACGGCCAGAGTCAGGGCTATCGGGGTCAGGGCTATTCAGGCGGGGACCAGATGGGTCAGGGCGTTCGGGGGTACCCGCAAAACCACCAGGGTCAGAGCCACGGGTATCAGGCTGGTTTTCAGAACGACTCGGGCGGACAGTTCCAGCTGCAGGGCCAGGGCTACGGCCAGGGCCCGGACATGTCGGGGCAGAGCGTACCGGGTCAGGGCAGCTACAGCCAGCAATACGGGCAACCCTACGGTCAGCAGGGAAACACCCAGGTCTATACCGTCCGTAAGCAGGGCATGGGTGGCGGTCAGGGGCAGTACAGCGCAGGCCAGATGGACGGCCAGTACCAGGGCCAGCAGTATCAGGGTGGCCCACCGCAGCAAGAAGGCCAGTTCGGCGAGATGAGCGGCACGGGCAGTTCCTTTGGCCAGGGCCAGAGTTACGGGCAGCGGGGGTACGGGCAGCAGAGTGGCCAGTCTGATTTCAGCACCGGCAGCCACCGGGGCAAGGGACCCAAGGGCTACCAGCGCAGCGATGATCGCGTCCGGGAAATGGTGAGCGACGCGCTCGAAGACGACCACTACCTCGACGCGAGCAACATCGAGGTGCAGGTGCAGGGCGGCGAGGTGACGCTGATGGGCACCGTGACGGACCGTCAGCAGAAGCGCCGCGCGGAAGACTGCCTCGAAGGCATTCGCGGCGTACGCGACGTCCACAACCAGCTGCGCGTGCAGGGTCAGGGTCAGGGTCAGGGTCAGCTGGGGCAGAGCAGCGTCTCCTCCAGCTTCACGCAGACCAACCGCGCCGAGCAGACGGGCACCCCCGGTGCGGGCGGCACGGTGGACCGCAGCGGCAGCGTGGGCTACGCCAGCAGCAGCGACACCCCGGCGGGCTCGCTGGGCAGCAGCGTGGACAGCCCACACGCGGAGAGCACCACGACGACCACCGCCGAGCAGAGCGGCGAGAACCGCTAAAGCCAGCAGGGCGGAGCGCTGAACCTGGGGAGCCTTCCCGCATTCAGCGTTCCTTTCCCCCTTTTGCCAGGAGGCGCTATGACTTCAGACGGTCCCCGCAATGCTTCCCAGAGCGGCCTACCCAAAGACGCTGGAAACGACATGGCCGAGCGCTCGGGCTACGCCGACGACTCGGAAAGCGGCATGAACGACACGCCCGTGGCAAACGGTGACCTGGGCGGCGCGGCGGGCACGGGCGTTCCCGATCCGCCCGGTCAGTCGAGCGACGGTCCCAGCGCGGGCACAACCTTTGGCACGGGTGGAGACGACGAGCGGATGTGACGATTGGCCGAGGACGCCTGAAGTTGGTCCTCCCAGACCTCAGGCGCTTGTGCTGCGTTTGATGGGGCTCAGACCCGCGCGCCCACGGTCTCGCCCGAGGTCCGTACCCGGCGGCGCACGCCCTCGGCGTACTCGGCCAGATCGGCCAGCAGGTCACGCACGTCGGCGCGCAGCAGGTACTGGCCACCGGGCAGCGGCGTGAGGGCCAGGAAGGGCGTGCGCGTCAAGGTGTCGAGGATGGTCTGGAGTTCGGCGAGGTTCACGCCACTGCCCAGCCGCTCGGCGAGGCGCGAGACCGTGATCACGCTGTGGGCCGGGTGCGCCGCCAGCGTGAGCAGCACGAACGAAAAGGCCCCGCGCTGCGCGAGGTGTGCGCCAACCAGTTCGGAGATGCTGGCCGCCGATTCCAGGTCCAGATTCCCAGCCTTCCAGTAGCCGTGCAGGTCCAGCGGCGACAGCGGCGCGAGGCGGGCATGTTCGATCAGTGCGCCCAGCGCCTCGCGGGTCAGGCGGGGTACGCCCTGGGGCCGCTCGGACTCGGGGAGGACCAGCAGGCGGTAGTTGGCCCCCTCGCGCCATGCGGGCTCGCGTAGGGCGTCGGCAGACAGGGCGAGCTGCACGGTGTAGCCGTGGGTGCCCAGTTCGGCCGCCAGCCGCACGATCCCCGGTGCGGGCGTGGTCAGGCGGTAGCCGGTCAGCCGAGCGAGTTCGGTGAGCTGCTCATTCACGCCTGTGGGCAGGGGCGCGGCGGCGCGGGGCGCGGGGCGGGGATCGTGCCGGGTGGCGACGGGGGCCGTGGAGGCACCCGCCTGGGCCGGAGCGGTGGTGCCCAGATTTGCTGTGGCCTGCGCCTGGGTGCGCGCCTCGGTCCCCGCTTCGGGAGCGGCCGCCAACCGAACCGTGACCGAGGGCTCGGCGGGAATATTCTCCCGAGCGGGCGGTGTTTCGCGGTGCGGCTGTTCACGGGTGGGTTGGGGACGAACCTGCTCCATGCGCACCTCGCGCACGTGGGGCGTGGCGTTGATCACCACCCGCCGGGCTTCCGGCTGACGGTCCAGGCCACTGGAGGAGCCGGGCAGTGGGGACGCGTGGGGCTTGACCACCGTTTCGACCGCGTAACGGCCCTCGCCCTGGGGTGTGAGCAGCAGCACGTCGTTTACGCCGAGGTTGCCCTCGTGGTACAGGGCGCGCAGCCCCCACACACGGCGGGCAGCGCGGTCCACCTCCACGGCGTATTCGCGGCCTCGGTCGTCCACCAGCGTGGCTGGGCCACTCTCGGGAAAGGTCGAGTCAAGGTATTTCAGCAGGCTCAGGCTGCCTTCTTGCAGGCAGGGCCGGGTAATGATGTAGCGCACTTGTTTCATGAGGGCAGAGTCCTCCATTGGGAACGCTCCGCTTCAAAGCACGGAACGTGGGGAGACAAATGAGATTGTCACCCCAAACCATACCAGACTTCCGGAGTGTGTAAGGACGGCCGTGCCCGCCAGCACGCAAGAAAAATAGGAGATGCGTAATAAATTCCACATCTGCAGAACGGGGGAGACGACAGGCGCTCTGGACATTCACTGCTTTTCCGCTGTTTACAAAAGAGGGAAAGTTTATCGTTTAAAGGCAGAATTTCCCATGTTCGTTTTACAAGCAAAAAAGGCTGTGTCTGTATGCTAGAGGTCAAAGGGGCGGTGGATCAGCAGGGACGGAGGCGGTGCATCCCCTGTTCTAGACTGCCCACATGACCCTTCCCACTTCGCAGAGCGGCGCCCTCCGCCTGGTCGAGCAGTATTACGCCGCCTTCAATGCGGGCGATGCGCAAGGCATGCTCGCCCTGCTGACCCCAGACGTGCGTCACGACATCAACGAGGGTGGCCGTGAGGTGGGGGTAGAGGCCTTTCGCGCCTTCCTTACCCGGATGGACGCGCACTACCGCGAGCGGGTGGAGGACCTCGCGGTCATGGTCAATGGGGACAGCACCCGCGCCGCCGCCGAATTCACCATTCACGGGGAGTACCTGAGCACCGATCCCGGTCTCCCCGAAGCGCATGGCCAGCGGTACGCCCTGCCCGTCGGCGCCTTTTTTGAAATCCGGGAGGGCCGCATTGCCCGCGTGACCAACTACTACAACCTCGCGGAGTGGAGCCGGCAGGTGCGGGGGGATCACGTTCCGGAAGAGGGCGCTTGAGCCCCAGCGTTGCTGCAGTAACGGGAGACGAACTCAGTGCGGCCCTGCCAGACATTGCCCGGCTCCGCATGGCGGTGTTCCGCGACTTTCCATACCTGTACGAGGGCAGCGCCGAGTACGAGGAACGCTACCTGGACACTTACCTGCGGGCTCCGGGCGCACTCGCGGTGCTGGCCCACGACGGCGGGCACGTGGTCGGCGCGAGTACGGCCCTGCCGCTGGTCTCCGAGACGGCGGAGCTTCAGGCGCCCTTCCTGGCCTCCGAGTTCGATCCGGCGCGGGTACTCTATCTGGGCGAGAGCGTCCTGCTACCCGCCTACCG
Source organism: Deinococcus hopiensis KR-140 (assembly GCF_900176165.1). Taxonomy (NCBI): domain Bacteria; kingdom Thermotogati; phylum Deinococcota; class Deinococci; order Deinococcales; family Deinococcaceae; genus Deinococcus; species Deinococcus hopiensis. The sequence continues at coordinate 2,961,921 of NZ_FWWU01000009.1, read as the reverse complement.
GGGTCAGGGGCTGGGCCACCGTTTCTTCGATGAGCGCGAGGCGCACGCAGCCCGGCTGGGCCTGTCGCTCACCGCGTTTTGCGCCGTGCAGCGGCCCCAGGCTCCTCCCAATCTGCCGTTTGGCTTCCGGTCCCTGCACGGCTTCTGGCGCTCCCGCGGTTACGTGGAGCGACCCGACCTTCACACCACGCTGCGCTGGGCCGACGTGGGCGAGGCGGAGGAGACCCCCAAGGTAATGCGCTTCTGGGTGCGCCGCCTGGTGTAGAGGGCTACTTCTTCCGCTGCCATCTGTACGCACGCACCGCGTCCACGGCGAACCACACGGCCACCGCACCCCACAGCAGGGCGGGCAGCCAGCTTCCGGCCAGGCCGTACCGGACGGCGGGAACGGCGCACACGACGGCCAGCAGCAGACTGAGGGCAAGTACGATATGGGGGGGCACGCGGCGTCCGAACATGAACCCAGCCTACCCCCCCGGGGCGTCACGGCGCTCTGTCTGCCACCACCTCTGCGAACGTCAGTCGTCCAGTCTGTGGGCCTTCGGCGCTGTCCAGGTCAGGACCGCGGTGGGCAGCGCGGGGAGAGACGCCACCGGTCCCAGCCAGAGCGTCAGCCAGGCGCAGTGTCGCGTGGGCACTGGCAGGTGCTGCCCGTTCGCCATCAGCAGGTCGAGGCAGCCCAGACCACGCCCAGTGCCCGGAGATGCGCCTGCGAGCGCTGCTGCCACTGCCGCTCGTCCATCTCGCGGTTCCGGCCCTCGGGCCGGCCGAGACGGCTGGGCTTCATCAGGGGCATGGCCCCAGCACGATCAGCCGCATACCCGGCCCGGCCGACCCACCCCCCTTCCGGCACGCCCACCAGGGCAAACAGCAGGTTCACGGGCAAGACGAGCGCCTCGCCGCCAGAGGTGGCCAGCACGGTGCGGCGGGTGGCCAGCGGGGCCGGGGAAAACCAGGCAGGCGGGATGGGGAAAGGGCGGCGTTATGCCGGGTCCCCAGGCAGCGTCCAGGCCAGGACTGCCGTGGGCAGGGTGAGGCCGATCAGGAAGGCGCCGGTGGGCACGTCCATCCAACCTTCGCCGTTGTGGGGTACGGGACACGAGAATCCGGTACGCGAGGAGGTGGGCTTGGGCGACTTGCTGCCTTTCCCGTTCGTCCAGTTCGCGCTCAAGGTCCATGCGGCATAGGCCGGGCCGTCCGTCCAGCAGGCGCGCAACGCTGGCGAGCGAGAGCAGGATGGCGGCCAGTTGCAGGGTGACGGCAACGGAGGCAGGGAGGGCGTACCCCTGTACCACCGCCAGGACGAACAGTCCATGGCCGAGGATCAGGCCCGGCGCCGTGCTCCGCCAGGCTGGGATGGTACTCGCCCCGTTCCAGAAACCGGATGGTCTGGTCATGGGTCCCCACGGCGGCCAGGTTCTGACGGCTCACCCCCGTTCCGCCCATAGCACCGGCAGGGGGTTGTACAGCGGAAAAAAGGCCTGGGGCGTCCCAGAGCAGTTGTCCGAATGGCGCCGTGAGGGGAAGGGCAGCCCTCACGGCGCCCCCCATTCTCCCCCACGCGCATTTCGCTTGCCGGGCTCGGTCAAAAAGAAGTCCGCACGTTGACACCTGCTTTGGGGCCTTTGTACCTATGCTTCAAATCGGTAAACTTCTACAACAAAAACTCAAAAGCATAGGAAGTCTCCAGAAAAACCTGGACCATCGCTGACCGTTTGCCCGGCCTCACCGTGGCAGGATGCGGACCGGATGCCGGACTTCGACGTGTTGGTGATGGGCGCGGGGCACAACGCCCTCGTGACGGCAGCCTACGCTGCAAAGGCGGGGCTGAAGGTGGGTGTATTCGAGCGCCGCCACATCGTCGGCGGGGCAGTCAGCACGGAAGAACTGGTGCCTGGTTACCGCTTCGACTACGGCGGCAGCGCCCACATCCTGATCCGCATGACGCCCGTGGTGCGTGAGCTGGAACTGACCCGCCACGGCCTGCATTACCTCGAGGTGGATCCCATGTTCCACGCTTCGGATGGGGAAACGCCCTGGTTTGTTCACCGGGACGCGGGGCGCACTATTCGCGAGCTGGAAGCCCTCTTCCCCGGGCAGGGCGAGGCGTACCACCGTTTTCTGGAGGACTGGACCCCCTTTGCCCGGTCGGTGGCGGACCTGTTCAACTCAGCTCCTGGTCCGCTGGAGATGGGCAAGATGATGGCCCGCAGCGGGGGCGGACGCGACTGGCAGGCGCAGCTGCCGCGCATCCTGCGGCCCTACGGCGACGTGGCCCGCGAATACTTCAGCGAGGAGCGGGTCCGTGCGCCCCTGACCTGGATGGCCGCGCAGAGTGGACCGCCACCTTCGGACCCCCTCAGCGCTCCTTTCCTGCTGTGGCACCCCCTCTATCACGAGGGCGGCGTCGCCCGGCCCAAGGGGGGCAGCGGTGGCCTGACCCGCGCCCTGCGCCGCGCCGTGGAGGCCGGTGGCGGCGAGGTGTTCGTGAGCGCGCCGGTCAAGCAAATTCTGGTGAAGGGGGGCCGGGCACAGGGTGTGGAGTTGGAGAGCGGGGAGACGTACACCGCCCGCGCCGTCGTTTCGGGCACGCACGTGCTGACCACCGCCGGAGCGTTGCCGGAGGAATACGTCCCCGAGGGCGCAAAGAGCGTGCGCGTGGGCAACGGCTTCGGCATGGTGCTGCGCCTCGCGCTGAGCGGAAAAGTGCGTTACCGCCAGCATACCGAGCCGGACAGCCGGGTGGGGTTGGGATTGCTGATCAAGAGTGAGCGGCAGCTGCACAAGGCGTATGGCGAATATCTGGCCGGGGAACCGACCACCGATCCCCCGTTGATCGCCATGAGCTTCTCTGCCGTGGACGACAGCCTCGCTCCGCCGGGCGGTGAAGCGCTGTGGCTGTGGGCGCAGTATTACCCCTACGAGCTGGCCTCGGGCAACTGGGAGACGCGGACCGCCGAGGCGAGGGAGAACATCCTGCGTGCCTTCGAGCATTACGCGCCGGGGACGCGGGACACCATCGTGGGCGAGCTGGTGCAGACGCCCGCGTGGCTGGAGGCAAATTTGGGCCTGCCCAGGGGCAACGTCATGCACCTGGAGATGAGCTTCGATCAGATGTTCGCGTTCCGCCCCTGGCTTGGGGCGAGTTCGTACCGTTGGCCGGGGGTGAAGGGCTTGTATCTCACGGGGGCGAGTACGCATCCGGGGGGCGGGATCATGGGGGCGTCGGGGCGGAATGCCGCGCGGGTGCTGATTCGGGACTTGACGCGCTGGGGTGGGTTGTCGTTGTGAGGGGAGCCCTCGTCCTGGTGGCCCCGTTCCCCTCAGCTCCCCTGCTCCGCAGCTCCGCGCGTTCATTGGGCAAGGAGGTTTACGGGGGTTTCTGGCGTTGCTCTGCTCAACCGTGTTCCGGCTTCGGCGGCCCTCCCGGTTGGAAGGCCTCGTGCCTGGCGGCCCGAACGGCCCGTCTGGGGAGTTCTCGAAGTGGATGGGTGGGCACTGGTCATCGGCTCCAGCATTTAGAAAAGCACGGGCTTTTGGCTCCTCCTCGCCTGTGGGGGGGCTGCAGAGCGGCGGAGCAGAGGTTGGGACTCGCGGAGCTCTGCAGGAGAGAGGGGTAAACGGGCATGGCCCCTCAAGAATCCCCCTTCCCCCCCAACCTCCGCCGCCTCGGGCTGGCCTCCGCTGCCCTCGGCCTCGCTTTCCTGGGTGCGTTGCTCGTGTTGCGGGGCGTGCCTACCGGCTGGATGCTGATTGCCCTCGGCCTGCCCCTGTCCCTCGTGCTGGCGTTGGCGGGCGATGCAAAGCGGGGAGGGCTTCGCCGGACCCTGGGAGAACGGACGGAGACGCTGACTCGGCAGATGCGGCCCTGGATGTGGCTGGCCGTGCTGTACGCCGTACTGAAAATCCCCGTTCCACTATGGCCGGCGGGCTTTTCGCTGCTCGCGCTGTTGGGTACAGGAGCGCTGTTTTTGTCCGCCCTCGCCTACCTCTGGGAAGGCGCGGGACCTCAGCGGGCGCTCGTCATGGCGGCGCTCGCGTTCGGCGTTGGCCTGGGCGTGGAGGTGCTGGGCAGCCGCACGGGCTTTCCCTTCGGAGCGTATTCCTACGAGGGGGCTCCGGCCCCAACGGTCTTCGGTGTTCCCTTGATCGTGCCGCTGGGGTGGTTCGCCCTGACGCTGGCGGCCACCGTTGTGGCCCAGGGGCGGGCGTGGCTGGCTGGGCTGCTCCTCGTGGCGTGGGATGTGGGGCTCGAGCCGCTGATGACCACCCAGGGCTACTGGACGTGGCGCGACGCCGCACCACTCTGGGCGGGTGCGCCAGTGCCGAATTTCCTCGGTTGGTGGGCGGTGGGGGCGGGGTTAAGCTGGGCGTTCGCGGGCCTCGCTCCGGCGCTGTTTGGATTGAGGCGGCGGGTGTGGGACTTTCCTGTGCAGGAACGGGCCGCCTACGTTCGCTCGCCGGGGGCAGAAGCCGTTCTGATTGGATCTGCTCCTCAGCCCAACCTCTCCCGCCTCACCTTCGCCGCCCTGTACCCTGTCGAAATGTTCTTCCTACCCGGTGGCCTCGTCCTCGTCGGGCGGTATGCGCAAGCCGCCGTGACCCTGGGGGCGATGCTCGCAGCATTCCTGCTGGCCCGCGCGGTGGGGAGGCGGGCGTGAGCCGCCCGGACCCGGTGGCGGCCCTCGTCCGCGCCAGCATTCGCGGCAGCTTGCGGAAGCATCTGGGGGGCGTGTGGGTGCGGGGCACGTGGCCGCCGGGCGGCGCGGTCCTGGCCCCCAACCACGGTTCGTGGTGGGACGGGTACGTGCTGCGCGAACTGGCATGGGTGGTGGGCGCGGATTTTCGCGTCACCATGACCGCACGCCAACTCTCGCGCTTTCCCTTCCTGCGGCGCTTGGGGGCGCTTGGTGCGGGCGAGGTCCGGCCCGCCGCGCGTGCGGCAGAAGCGGGGGCCTGGGTGGTCATTTTTCCCGAGGGTACGCTCCAGCCGCCTGGTCGCGTGGCCCCGCTGCAACCCGGCGCGGCCTGGGTGGCGAGGGCGTCGGGGGTGCCCCTCGTGCCTGTCGCGCTGCGGGTGGTCCTGCGGGGACGGCAGTTTCCAGAGGCGTATGTGCGCTTCGGCCCGCCTGTGGAGGAGGCGGACCTGCGGGGGGCGCTCGCGCACGAACTTGCCGCGCTGGACGCCGATCTCTCTGCGGTCGATCCTGAGCGGCCACTGGGGGGCTACCTGCGGATCCTGCGCGGGCGCGAGAGCGATCAGGAGCGGCTGGACCTGCCCAGTCGTCTCCTCGTGCGGCTGTCGGGGGACAGGTGAGGTGGGCCCTCTCGGCGTTGCTGACCGCTTTTTTCGGATACAAGGCGGCGTCGCTGCTCGTCAATGCCTTCGCGTTTCCCCGCCTTGAGGCACAGCCCACGCCTGCTGGTGCGGCCCGCGTTTCCCTGCTCGTGCCCGCGCGGAACGAGTCGCACAATCTTCCCCACCTGTTGCCGGGACTGCTCGCGCAGGGGGCAGGTGAAGTGATCGTGCTGGACGACGCCAGCACGGACGGCACGGCGCAGGTGGCGCGCGCCCTGGGGGCGCGGGTGAGAGCAGGCCGCCCCCTGCCCCCCGGCTGGCACGGCAAACCCTGGGCCTGTCAGCAACTGGCGGAGGCAGCGAGGGGGGAGGTCTTGATCTTCACCGACGCGGACGTGCGCTGGCACCCCGGCGCACTTGGGGCGGTGCTGCGCGAGCTGGAGCGCTCGGGCGCGGACCTGCTCAGCGTTTATCCCCGGCAGCAGAACGTCAGGCCCGGCGAGCGGCTGCTGACCCCGCTGGTGGACGCGGTGCTGCTCACGCTGCTGCCCGCGCCACTGCTGCGTCTGCCGCAGCGCAGCGCCTCGGCGGCAAATGGGCAACTCATGGCTTTTCACCGCGCCGCCTACGAATGGGTGGGGGGGCACAGCCTGGTGCGTGAGGCGCTTCTGGAGGATGTGGCTTTTGCCCAGGGCCTCAAGGCGCGGGGCGGGCGGCTGGCCCTCGCGCTGGGCGGGGATGTGGTGGGCGTGAGGATGTACCGCAGTTACACCGACTCGGTGGAGGGTTTTGGCAAGAACGCCTTTTCGGTCCATGGGCGCTCACACATGCTGATGGCCGCCTCGTTCTCGTGGCACCTGGCTGCCTACACCTTGCCCTGGCTGCTGCCCGCGCGGGGAAGGCCGGGGGTGTGGGTGTGGCGGGCCGCGACGGTGCTGGAGCGCTCGCTGGTCAACCTGCTCACCGGGAGGCGAACGGCCACCGATCTGGCCGAGGGACTGCTCGGCCCGGTCACGCCTCTGCTCACGCTCCCCGTGTATCTTCGCGCCATGCGGCGGCGGGTGACGTGGAAGGGCCGGGCCTACGAACAATGACGGGGCTTTCTTCCCGCCGTTCTCCCCGGCATGTGACCGTGATCGGGGCGGGCTTCGCGGGCCTCGCGGCGGCCCTGCGGCTGGTCCGGGCGGGGGCGGACGTGACGGTGCTCGACGCCCTGGACCGGGCCGGAGGCAAAGCTGCGCTGGGGTACAGCGACTTTTCGAGCGGCCCCACGGTCGTCACGCTGCCGCAGATTTTCCGGGCACTGCACGAGCGTATAGACCTGCCCCTCCCCGAGCTGGAGGCTGCGCGCCCCACCACCACCTACCACGCGCTCTCGGGCCGGACCTTCGCCCCAGAGGCGCTGCACGTGGCCGGCAGCCTGGATTCCACCCTCGCGCAACTTTCCAGGTGGGAGGCCCGGCGCTACCGGCAACTGCTGGACGCCGCCCGCCAGATGTACCTGGACGCCGCGCCCACCTTCCTGTTCGGTCCGCCGCCGGGACGACTGGACCTCGCCCGGTACGCACTTCGGGCGGGGGCCCGGGCGGCACCGCTGTCCAGCCTGGGGCGGTACGTGCGCAGCGGCCCTTTTCTGACGCCCTTCTGGCTGCGCTTCGCCACGTACCTGGGGGCCGATCCCTACCGCGCGCCCGCCGTACTGCACAACGTGGCCTGGGTGGAACTGGGTTACGGCGTCTGGCATATGGAGGGCGGCCTGGGCGGGCTCGCCGAGCGCCTGCGCGAACGGGCCGAAACGCTCGGCGTGCGCTTCGAGTTCGGCACGCGGGTGGAGCACCTGATGGTCCACGGGGGACGCGTGATTGGCGCGCAGACGGACCGGGGGGCGTTCGCCGCCGACGCCTGGGTCAGTGGGGCGGACCAGGCCCTGACCCGCCGCTGGCTGGGCCTGCCGCCGGACCGCACTGGGCGCGGCGTCAGCGGCTTTGCCCTGCAACTGCGCCTCGCGGGAGACCGGGGCCGTGCCCACCACATCTTCTGGCCCGCCGAGTATGCCCGCGAGTGGCGGGATATCCGCCGGGGTGGCCTGCCGCGCGATCCCACCCTGTACCTGCACCTGGATGGAAACCGCGCCTTCCTGCTCGTCAACGCGCCCGCCGCTCCCCGGCTGCCGGAGAATCCCGAGATGTACGGCGCGGAACTGCTCGCCGCCCTGCAAAAGCGCTTTCCGCTGGACGTGACCGAGTGGCGGCCCCTCGGTCCCGCAGATTATGCGAGGACCGGCGTGGCGGGAGCCCTCTATGGCCAGGCCCCCCACGGCCTCCTCGGCAGCCTGCGCCCTGGCTGGAGCCTGCCCCAGGCGCGCAACCTGGCGCAGGTGGGCGGCACGGTCTTTCCAGGTGGCGGCGTGCCCCTCTCGATCCTGAGCGGGTGGAATGGAGCGGGTTCGCTGCTGCGCCTGCCCTACGATCCGCTGGATGGGCTGCGGGTCCCGGCCGAGGGTGAGGTGTGGTGGTAGGGGAGGAAGGATGGCCGTCCGAAGGTCTGACCGGCGGATCGCAGAAGGTCAACTCCTGTTGCTGACCCTCTGTCCGGGAGGGACCCGCACAATCCAAAGTCTCAAAGGGCAGGGCAACCCTGTGAAAATCTGCCCCCTCACGCGCTCCCCGGCCGCCGAACAACCCCACGATTCCGGCCCGGCGATTATGTTTTCAGCGTAAATTATGCTAAGATATACGCATGAAGACCTCGCCTATTACCCTTCAATTCGGAACGCAGCGGCTGCCGGCAAGTGGCGATGGGCTGCTGCAAGCCACCACCGCCCTCGCGGCGCTGGGCCTCCCGCTGCCTGCCGGCGGCGCTTCCTTCGACTGGGCCGCCTTTGCCGCCGAGCATGACCTCGCAAGCCCTGAACGCGACTTCGGTGTGGGGCCCGAGGCCACCCTGCATCCCACGGAGTTTGCGCGGCTGGCCTTCGTCCTCAATACCGCCGAAGCCCGGCGCTGGCGCAAACGGGCGCAGACGCTGCTCGCCCGCGCACTGACCGGCGACGTGCGCCTCGCCGCCGAGATCGCCGAGCGCAGCGCGGACCCCGAGGCCCGGCGCTGGCTGGCCGCCCGCCTGGAAAGCACCGACGCCCGCCGCACCCTGATGGGCACCGTCGCCCGCCACGGTGGCGAGGGTCAGGTGTACGGCCAGCTCGGCTCTATCAGCAACCGCTCGGTCCTGGGCACCGACTCGGCCACCATTCGGCGTGAGCGGGGCGTGAAGCAGACCCGCGACGGTCTGCGCAGCGAGGAACTGCTGCGCATGGCCTACCTCGACACCGCCACCGCCCGCGCCATCGAGGAACAGGGCGCGTTCGGCAATGCCGCCATCCTGAGGCTCCACGAGGACGTGGCCCGCCGCGAACGGGGGCTGTGGCAGAAGAGCGGCTGACGCCGTGATAGGCGCGGAGGGCTGGGGCTTGATTCGCCCTGAGCCCTCCGCTTTTTGCCCTCTGCGCATATCTCATATGGTCCCGCTAGAATGCCGCGCGTGCCACTCACCCTGACCCGCTCCGTGCTGCGCGAGGTGCTGCGCTGGTACGCGGCGGGGCTCGCCCTGTTTCTGATTTTGCAGCTCTTCGACATTCTCAGCGGCACGGTGGGTGCGCTGCTCAACTATCACGCCACACCGGTACAGGCGCTCGCCGTCTTCGGCAGCAAGGCCCCCACCGTGCTCAACCGGGCCCTGGTGGCGGCGGTGCCCTTTGCGGTTCTCCTGACCCTGGGGCGGATGCAGGGCGACAGCGAACTGAAGGCCACCTTCGCGTCGGGCGTGCGGCCCCTGAGTCTGGTCTGGCCGCTCGCGTTGCCCTTCGTGCTGGCGGGGGCGCTGGCCTATGTGAACGCCGGATACGTCGTTCCAGCGGGTCTGGCGAGCTGGGAGCCGGTCTGGCACAGCATCTTCCGGGACGCGCCGCAGGTGCCCAGCCAGGACGAGTACACCTTCTCCTCCGGTGAAGCCCTCTTTTACGCTGGGCGGGTCATCAACAACGCGGGGGGCGGGGGCGCGCAGCTGCAGGGTGTCCTCGTGCAGCGCGGTGACGAGGCGGTAACGGCCCCGAGCGGCACCTGGGACCCCCGCGCCAAAACCTGGACCCTGCAGGGAGCCTGGATTACCCGGCCCGGACAGGACCCGCATCCCGCACGCGGGGAGCTGACCTTCCCCCAGCCCGACACGCTGGAGCCGCCCGCGCCCAGGGCCGAGAACGTCAGCACCCCCGCCCTGCGCGCCCGGCTGGCCGAGGGGCGGGGCACGCCTGAGGAGACGCGCGCGGACCGCTTCGAGCTCACGCGCCGCCTTGCCGATCCCCTCACGCCCGTCGTGTTTGCCTTTGCCGCTGGGGTACTCGGCCTGCTGCTGCGCAACCGCGCGGTGAGCTTTGCCGCCACCGTCGTCTTTATCGCCACCTTCTACGTGTTGTGGATCAGCCTGCCCCCGCTGGCGCGGGTGGGGGCGCTGGCCCCAGCCCTCGCGGCGTGGCTGCCCAATCTGGCCTTTCTGACGGTGGCGGGCGTGCTGGCATGGAGGCTGCGGTGAATCTGCCCCTGAAGCGCTTCGAGCGCTACGTTCTGGGCGAGATTTTGCCGCCGCTGGCCGGAGCGCTGTCGGTGGTGATCGTGCTGCTGCTCCTGGCGCTGCTCGAAACCGTGATCGCGCCGCTGCTCGCCAAGGGAGCAAACCCGCTGCTCATCGCGCGGCTGATCGCCCTGAACATCCCCGAGGCGCTCGCGCAGGCGTTGCCCATCGCGCTGATGTTCGCGGCCCTGCTGGGGCTCTCGCGCCTGGCCGCCGATTCGGAAATTAAGGCGGCCCTCGCCAGCGGAATGCCCGCTTCCCGGCTGTTCCGGCCCGTGCTGCTGCTCGCGGCGGGCGTCACGCTGAGCACCTTCGCCCTCAACGAACTGCTTGTCACCCGTGCCAAGGTGCAGGTGCAGACCGTGCAGCGCGAGATCGTGCTTGACAACCCGCGCGTGATCGGCCTCGGCGAGCCCAGCGCGAACGGGTCGGGCGGCCTGGTGCTGCGCGACGCCCTCAACCGGGCGATCAGCGTCGGTGCAGCCCTGCCAGGGGGTGAGCTGCGCGAGCTGCGGATCGTGACCATGCAGGCCGGGCAGACCCCGCGCGAGGTTATTACGGCCCGCAGTGGCCGACTGACGCCCGGTTCCAATGTGCTGGAGTTGCGCGACGGGAGGCGCGTTTCCTTTCAGGACGGGCGTCCCGTCACCGTGCTGACCTTCATTTCAGGCACGCTGCCCGTGCAGGACGTGCAGGCCAGCTTCGACAGCAAGGACGCGGGCCTCAAGGCGATCTACCTGCCGCTGCGGGACCTGCTGGCGCGCACGTCGGCCTACCGCCAGCAGCATGTGCGCTCGCCAGCCGACTTCACGGCCCTGCACCGCAAATTCGCCGAGCCGCTCGCCGGGCTGGCGCTGGCCTTTTTTGTCGTCAGCCTGGCCGTGTTCGCCTTTCGCAGCGGGCAGAACCTCGGACTGGTGTGGGCGCTCCTGCTGAGCTTCGCGTATTACGCCACCTGGAGCGTCTTCCGGGTCATGGGCGAGAACGGCGCGGTGCCCGGAGCGCTCGCGGCCTACGCACCCGATCTGATCGCTGTGCTGGCGGGCGCGGCCCTGCTGTGGCGGGCGGGACGGCAGTGAGGCGGGTGGAGGCTTACCCCTGCACGGCTTCTGAACATCTTCCTCGCGCCTTCTGAACCCACGCGCGGCACACGCTGCACAGATCTGGAAAGGGCCACGTCTCTCGGAGCGTGGCCCCACCTCTCAGGAAGTGCGCCCATGAATGAAGGCCCGATCCTCCTGCCCTATCCCGCCGAAGACCACGATCACCCCGACGACTTCAACGGCCTGGGCGTCCATGCCGACCTGAACATGCTCTCGCGCGCCGTGCTGGACCGCCGCCGGGTCCTTTCTCTCGGTGCGGCGGGCATCGCCACCCTGCTGGGCGGCAGCTTCGGCCTGGCTCGCGCGGCCACCCGAACGGCCGGCGCCTGCGTTCCCGCCATTCCCTCCGAGACGGCCGGGCCGTACCCGGCGGCCGGGCCGGCGGTCTCGGGGCAGTCGGTGAACGTATTGACCCGCTCGGGGATCGTCCGCTCCAATCTGCGGACCAGCCTGGGCACCGGGAACCGGGCGCAGGGCGTACCCCTCACCCTGAAGATGAAGCTCGTCAATGTCAGCGGTGGCTGTGCGCCCCTCGCCGAATACGCGGTGTACGCCTGGCACTGCACGGCCGACGGCCAGTACAGCATGTACAGCCCGGGCGTCGTGGGCGAGGACGACCTGCGCGGGGTGCAGGGGACGGCACGCTGACCTTCAAGACCGTCTTTCCAGGCTGCTACGACGGGCGCTGGCCGCACATCCACTTCGAGGTGTTTCCCACCATGGCGGCGGCAACGGCCGCGCGGGGCAAGATTCAGACGTCGCAACTCGCCCTGCCCGAGGGCGCGTGCTGGGCGGCGTACGCCACCAACGGGTACGGTCGGAGCCTGAGCAACCTGGGCCGACAGTCGCTGGACCGCGACATGGTGTTCCGCGATGGCTACGCCCCGCAACTGTCCGCCGTGACGGGGACGCCTGCTGGGGGCTACGCGGCGAACCTGACCGTCGGTCTGGCCCGCTGAGGGTTATAAAGCAGTTGTCCGAATGGCGCCGCGCGTGGAAGGGCAGCCCTCACGGCGCCCCCCATTCTCCCCCACGCGCATTTCGCTCGCCGGTCTCGGTTAAAAAGAAGTCCGCGCGTTGATATCTGCTCTCGGGGAGCCGCGCGCCCTCCGCCGGAATCGCCGAAGCGGCCCCCTTCGCCGGGGTGAAGGGCGTGGACACAAACGTTGCACTGCTCGGCGGGGCCCACCGGACCCGCGCGAGGCTGCTCAAGCTGTCCTTTGGGCAGGGGGACGTGTACGCCGCCCTTGACGAGACCGCAGCGTTCGGCGTCGTGGCGGCCCCAAAGCCGGGCGGGCGGCTCTTCCCGTTGGGCCACAACCACCTCAGGGTCCAACTCACCCCAACCCCCCACCCGAGATGCCGCACTTCCGGGAGCGCTCCCTGGTCTGGCGGGCGGACGCGGGCGTGAACAACGGGGTGGCCGATCATCTCGCCGGGTGACTGGGGGACGTGGGCCTGACCGGGATCAATGTCGTAGCCCAGCACGAGGTGACGGGGGGTGGAGACGCCGATTTTGCCCGCCGCGCCCGCCTGTGGGGCGAGTTGGGCCTTACCTGTGGCCTGCAGGTGGTGGGTGCTGGCCTCTGAGGGGGAGCGGCAGGCGGCGGTGGAGGCGTTCGGGGGATGGGCAACGGATGCGGCGCAGGAGCGGACCTTCTCCCTGCTGCGCGCCTCGGGGAGCAAATCCGCCTGAAGGGTTTCCCGATCACCAGAACTGAAGGGAGCGGTCCCCGTTTGCCGCCCCGCCTTATCCTGGGGTCCATGTCCTCCTCGCTCCGCCGTTCTCGCGCCGCCCTCTGGACCGCCGGAGCCGCCGCTGCCGCCCTCGCTGTGCGGCAGGTGGCCCAGACGCCGCCCACCCCGGAAGAGCTGCGTGCGGCGGCCCTGCGCCTGCTGATTGCCGTGTTGCCCGGCGCGCGGGCCTTCGACGTGGAGCTGTGGGACGGCGCCGTGCTGCCCGCCACCGCACAGCCGGCCACTGCCCGGCTGGTCTTGCGCAGTGAACACGCGCTGGGCCGAATGCTGCGCCTGCCCGCCGATCTGGCCTTCGGGGAGGCGTACCTGCGGGGCGACTTCGAGATTGAGGGCGACATCGGAACCGTGGCGGGTATTCCCGACGCCTTCGACGCGCAATTCACCCCGGCCACCACTGCCCGCGTGCTGAGAGACGTCGCGACGCTGCGCCGGGGCGCGGGACCGACGCCGCCCCCCACGACTGCCCGCCTGGAGGGCGAGGTCCACAGCCGCGAACGCGACAGGCAGGCCATCACCTACCACTACGACGTGTCCAACGACTTTTACAAGCTCTGGCTGGACCGCCGCATGGTGTATTCCTGCGCCTACTTCCCCACAGGCACCGAGACGCTGGATGAGGCCCAGGAAGCCAAGCTGGAGTACATCTGCCGCAAGCTGCGCCTTCAGCCCGGCGAGCGTCTGCTGGACATCGGCTCCGGCTGGGGTGGACTCGCCATCTACGCCGCGCAGCAGTACGGGGTGCAGGTGCTGGGCGTGACCCTCTCGGAAGCGCAGCTGCACGAGGCCCGGCAGCGGGTGGAGGCGGCGGGCGTCTCACATCTCGTTACCCTGGAGCTGCGCGATTACCGCGACGTGCTGGGCAGCGGACACGGGCAGTTCGACAAGATCGCGTCCATCGGCATGGCCGAACATGTGGGGCGCCGCAACATGCCCACCTATTTCCGCGCCGCCTACGACGCGCTGAAGCCCGGCGGCCTGATGCTCAACCACGCCATTTCCGGCGGCATCGAGCAGGCGAAAGTTCCCTACCTGCTGCAATCGGGCAATTTCGCACGCAAGTACGTCTTTCCCGACGGCGAGCTGCTGCCCATCTGGGAGACCCTGAAACACGGCGCCGAGGCGAAATTCGAGGTTCGCGACGTGGAAAATCTGCGCGAGCACTACGCGCAGACCACCGCCTGCTGGTCCCGCAATCTGGAAGCGCACCGGGAGGAAGCCCTCGCCGCACTGGGCGAGGAACGTTTCCGGTTGTGGCGCATCTACCTGGGGGCCTGCGCGTACTACTTCGCCGCCGGGCACCTGTCCATCTACCAGAGCCTCCTCGCCAAGCCGAGGGTAGACCGCAGCGTGGCGCTGCCGCCCAGCCGGGCGGATTTGTACCGGTAAGTGGAAATCACCACGGTTGGGGCGCGTAATTCTTCACGCCGAAGGGTGCGTCGCCTGCCAGGCCCCGGACGATGGGATCATAGACCCGGGCAGCCGCGTCGGTCATATCGGGAGGGAGCTGATAGCCCTGCACATGGAGGTGCTCGCCGCCGGGGTGCGGCTGCTGTACCGACGCCCACCCGGTGTCCACGCTGGTCATGGAAATGCCCTCGCGGACCAGCCCAGGATCCGCATGTCCAGGGCGGCCTTCGCCATGTTGGCGTGTGGGTGGTGTCCGCGCTTCTCCGGCCGGGCGAACTGCCCCTCCACGGCGCTCACGTTGACGGTAAAGCGCTCCCGGTGCGGCGAAGCAGGCACAGCAAGAAGGGCGCCGTGGTATTCACGGGCTGCCCCTCAAGCAGTTCACGCACGTCCACGTCCTCCAGCCGGGCTGTCCAGCTGTTGTCCAGGCGCAGGCCCAGTTGCTGGCCGTGTTCGCCGCGCTGCCCCGCAGGAAAGAGGGGATTCGGGGCCGCTCTCCCTTCGCGCAACAGATGCAGGGGGCGGGGTGTTCGCTCCGGGGATGACCGGGCGCAGCGCCGGGAAGGGTCAGCCGCTTACCGTGCTGCAGGTGGGCGTAGAACTCGGGCCGGGCGGTGGTCTGCGCCGCGTTGTTGATCAGGATGTCGAGGTACGGCTCGGGGGCGTGCAGATGGTCCGTGAAGGCCTGCGCCGCCCGCAGTTCACGCAGGTCCAGGCCATACAGGGGCAGGCGGCCCTGCCACTCTCCGGCGTCCGGTTCGGCCCTGTACCGCCGGTTCGGCCCTGTACCGCCGGTTCGGCCCTGTACCGCTGCGCGGCGCCGCTTGGAAACCGGGTGGTAACGATCACCCGGGCGCCGCCGAGTGGCAGGTTCAGCGGGGTGGCGTGGCCGATTTTGAGCCGTCCGCCGGTCCGCACGGTCACCCGCCCCGGCAGGTCAGCCCGGGCCCCGCGCTTACGGGCATTCAGCGCACCGCCCACCCGGCACAGTGCACGGCGCGCCGCGTGGGGGCGTCGTACCGCCGCTTGCACATGTCGCAGCGGAGCAGGGGTCCCGCGCTCCCGGTTCGGGTGGCCTCGCCGTGTCCCGCTGCCGGGCGTGCTTGCGCCCCTGCCGGTTAACCTCGGCCACCGGCCACCAGGGTGCAGAACTCGGGGCGTTTGCCAGTCAGCGAGGGATTGCGCAGAGCAGCGTGCCGCACGCGCCGGGACGTTTCCCAGCCGGTATGGGTGGCGGGCAACTCCTCGCTGTCCAGGGCAGAACCGAACCGCTGATCCGGCACCTTGGAGCAGTGTGGCCCTTCCACTGAGCGGCCGGACGCTCTCAGGACACAGGGCCCGCCGCGTCCAGATTCCAGAAGCCTAGGCCACAGAAGAGGGACGGCCACCGGGTTTTGGACGCTCGGCCGTCCCGCACGTCCGGGGCGGAGTCAAACCGCCGACCTCCCGGTCCGGGCCCGGACGCTCTTCCGCTGGGCTACCCAACACTTCCGTCTACACTCCCCCCTGCCCCTGCCCCGCCTGAATTGCCGTGAGCGCAACCGTATACACGATGTCGTCCACCAACGCTCCCCGCGAGAGGTCGTTTACCGGCTTGCGCAGTCCCTGGAGCATCGGCCCAATCGCCACCACACCCGCCGCGCGCTGCACGGCCTTGTAGGTGGTGTTGCCCGTGTTGAGGTCCGGGAAGATAAACACGGTGGCCCGGCCCGCCACGGGGCTGTTCGGCGCCTTCTGGCGGCCCACGCTCAAGACGCTCGCGGCGTCGTACTGGAGGGGACCGTCCACCTGAATGTCGGGGCGGCGTTCGCGGACGAGTTGGGTGGCGGCCTTCACCTTTTCCACGTCTTCGCCCGCGCCGCTCTCGCCCGTCGAGTAACTCAGCATCGCCACCCGGGGTGTGATCCCAAAGGCCTGCGCGGAGTCCGCGGACTGGATGGCGATGTCGGCCAGTTCCTCCGCGCCGGGGTTGGGATTGATCGCCGCGTCGCCGTACACGAGCACCTGTTCGGGCATCAGCATAAAGAAGACCGAACTCACCAGGGCAGCGCCGGGCGCGGTCTTGATGAGTTGCAGGGCCGGGCGCACCGTGTTGGCGGTCGTGTGGACGGCCCCCGACACCAGCCCGTCCACCTCGCCGAGCGCGAGCATCATTGTGCCCAGCACCACCGTGTCTTCGAGTTGCGCCTCCGCCTGCGGAGCGGTCAGGCCCTTGCTCCTCCGGAGTTCCACCATCGGGGCGACGTAATTGGCACGAATGCTTTCGGGGTCCAGCACCTCCAGCCCTTGCGGCAGCGTGAGGCCCTGGCCTTCGGCCACCTGCCGCACCTTGTCCGGGTGGGCGAGCAGCAGCGGCCGCGCGATGCCCTTTTCGACACAGCGGATGGCGGCCTTTACCGTGCGCGGCTCGTCGCCCTCGGGCAGCACGATGCGCTTGTTTGCCGCCCGCGCCCGCTGAATCAGCTCGTAGCGGAAGGCGCTGGGGGGCAGTCGGCGCTCGCCTTCCGGCTGCGGGGTGCTCAAGCGGGTGCCGAGCGGCACGGTGTCCAGGCGGTCCGCGATAAAGTCCAGCGTTCGCTCCATGCGTTCGAGGTCGTCGTGCGGCACGCGGGGGTCCATGCGCGATAAGCGCGAGGCCGTGTTGTACGAATTGGTGTCCACCCGCAGCACGGGCAGCGAGGAGGTCAGCGCCGCCCGGCACAGCCGCTCGATGGCGGGTTCGGGGGCGCTGCCCGATGTGAACATCAGCCCCGCGAGCGGCACCCCGCTGAGGTGCGAGAGGGCCGCCGCCATCACCACGTCCTCGCGGTCCCCGGGCGTGACCACGAGTGCGCCTGAGGTAAAGAGGTCCGCCATCTTGGGCACGCTGCGGGCGGTGATCACGGTGCTCGTGACGCGGCGAAAGGTGGCCTCGCCCCCGTTCACCAGCGTCGCGCCCAGGTGCCGGGCCACGTCCACGGTGCGCGGGGCACTGAGGGCTTCGGTCTGCGCCACGACGCCCAGCAGGGGCAACTCGCCGCTCGCCAGCACCCGGCTGCGCCCCCGCAGCTCGGCCAGCAGACCGCCAAAATCCAGTTCGCGTGGGGCGAAGTTCAGCACGTACCCGGCCAGCCCCGAGCCGTCGCTGCGGCGATAGCCCTGCGCCGCAATCTCCAGTTCATCGGCGAGCGCCCCGGGTGTCACGCCCGCGAGGCTGGACACCAGCACCACGTCCGCTTCCAGGTTGCGCGCGAGGCTGGCGTTCAGGGTGCCCGCGTAGGTGTTGCGCTCGTTGAGGGCCAGGCCCTCGGCCACAAGCACGTCTGCTCCGCCCGTCACGCCGCCGACCGCCTGCCGCGCCAGGGCAATCACGCCTTCCATCAGGTCCTCTTCCTGGCCGAGGCTGAGCTGCTCCTCGGCGTGCGCGAGCGGGATGGGATCGGGCGTCACGGCGTGGGCCAGCGTGCGGGCGAAATGCACCGAGTCGTCGGGGGCCGCCTCGTGTGTCTGGGCGATGGGCTTGAGAAAGGCCACCTTCAGGCCCCGGCGCTCCAACGCGCGCAGCAGGCCCAGGGCGGTGCTCGACAGGCCAACACCGTTGCGGGTGGGCGCGACAAAGAGGGTTTTCATGGGTTCTCCTTCAGAGGATTGTGGCCGGTGGAGCGCCGTGCAGTGGGCCCAGCTTCTTTCCCTGTCACGCTACAGGCCACGCGCGACGAGCTCCGCCGTCTCCCGCGCGATCATCCATTCCTCGTTCGTGTTCACCACGAGTGTGGACACGCTGCCAGATGCGGAGATCACGCCGCTCTGCCCGCGCACCGCCGCTGCGTTCGCCCCATCGTCTACCGTGAAGCCCAGCACCGCCAGCCGCGCGAGGGTGGCCGAACGGACGGCGGCGCTGTTCTCACCGATGCCGCCGGTAAAGACGAGGCCGTCCAGCCGCCCCAGCGCCACGGCCATACCGGCGATCAGCTTGGCGAGACGGTAGACAAAGACCTGCACCGCGAGGCGTGCGCCCGCGTGACCCTGCCCGGCGGCTTCCTCCAACTCGCGCATGTCGTTGGTCAGGCCCGACAGCCCTTTCAACCCGCTTTCCCTGTTCAGCGCCGCCGTCAATTCGGTGAGGCTCAGGCCCGCTTCCCGCGCGAGGTAGTCGTGCAGGCCGGGGTCCACGTCGCCGCTGCGGGTTCCCATGACGAGGCCCTCCAGCGGGGTCAGACCCATGCTGGTGTCCACGCTGCGGCCTCCCGCTATCGCGGCCACGCTGCACCCATTGCCCAAGTGGGCGGTGACGAGGTTCAGTTCCTCCAGTGGTTGGCCCAGCACCCGCGCCGCCTCACCCGCGACGTACGCGTGGCTGGTGCCGTGAAAGCCGTAGCGCCGCACGCCGTGCTCCCTGTACCACGCCTCGGGCACGGCGTAGCGGTAGGCCACCTCCGGCATGGTCTGGTGGAAGGCGGTGTCGAACACGGCGACGTGAGGCACGTCACAGAAGGCCGCCTGCGCCGCCGCGATTCCCTCCAGGTTCGCCGGATTGTGCAGCGGGGCGAGGGGCACGCACGCCTGAATGGCTTTCAGCACCTCAGGGCTCAGGAGGGACGCGGCGCTGAATTGCTCCCCGCCGTGGACGACGCGGTGCCCGACAGCCTGCACCTCGGCGCGGGCGTTCAGGCGGTCGAGTTCCGCGAGCAGCACGCCAAACGCTTCCGGATAACTGCCGTTTGGCAGGGGCACGGTGACGCGCCCGTCCTCCCGGTCCACCCGTACCGAGGCCCCCGCCCCGCCCAGCCGCTCGGCCAGTCCAGAGAGGGCCACAGCACCTGAGGCCGGGTCCAACAGCGCGAACTTCATGCTGCTCGATCCGCAATTCACCACCAGCGTCTTCATGGGTGCATTCTGACGCGCCCCGCCAGGGGGACGGGAGGACATTTAAAGTCGGTCAGCGTACCCGCGTTGCCCGCCGCACGTCCGGCTCGCCCGGCACGTGCTCCAGCCACAGGATGGGCGCGTCCGGGTAATCCGCGTACAGCCCCTCGCCCCACTCGATGACGGTCAGCCGGCTCTGCACGATCAGGTCTTCGAGGTCCATCTCGTACAGCTCCCCCGCGTCGCGCACACGGTAGGCGTCCACGTGCAGCACGCGTCCCGCTGGCGTGGGGTAGGGGTGCATCAGGGCGTAGGTGGGGCTGGTGACGGGTTCTGCGAAGCCCAGGGCCTCCACCAGTCCGCCCGTCAGCGTGGTCTTGCCCGCGCCGAGTTCGCCTTCCAGAAACAGCACCGCGCCGGGCGGCAGCACCTCAGTCAGGGCGGCGCCCAGCGCGCGCTGCTCTTCGGGACCGTGCAGCAGGCGGGACTGGTGGAGCAGGAGGGGGAAGGCGGCGCTCATCCCCGCAGCCTATCCCCCGAATTCCCCTGTCGTCAGCCAGCCGCCCAGCCGGTCTTCGATGGTCTGGAGGTTGGGGCCATGGGCCAGCCGCCACGCGCCCAGGCCGTCTTGCCGGGCGGCCCAGGCCCCGCGTTCGTCTTCGAGCCGCACGGTCCGCACGCCCATGTTCAGGGCGAGGTCAAGCAGGCCCGCCACCTCCTGCGCGGCCATGTTCGTGGCGCTGCCCGCCGTGATGCGGCCTCCCCGGGTCAGCCAGGTGTCGTCGGGCAGGGTGAGGGCCGGAGCAGTGCCGGAGAAGGTGGGGACGTCGGCGCTGGGCGACGCGGGGGCAGATGGAGCGGCGGGGGCCGTCTCAGGGCCACCCAGGTCCCCGAACAGGCCTCCACCGGCCCCACCCGCGTCGCCCCCAAAGTCGAAGACGTCCAGCAGGCCGCTCAGGGCGTCCTCGCCGAAGCTGGCCGTGACCTCCTGGGCGGCCTGATACTCGGCCCTCGCCTCGGCCAGCAGGCCCTCAGCGTCGGTCAGGGTGTGGGCGTAGCGCTCGCGGGCCTCGACGGACATCGGCCCCAGACGGCGCTGGGCGCGCAGCGCGTCGGCAAGTCGCCCCAGCGAGCGGATCGTTTCGCCGGCCAGGTGGCGCACGGTGTCGTACTCACTGATGACGTGATCGGCGCGGGCGTCGAAGTCCTCGCGCTGTTGCGCCGCTTCGCCCATGCGGCGTTCGAGTACGGCCCACAGGGCGTCCACATTCACGTCGTCCCCGCGCAGCAGGGCCTCGCGGGCCGCAGCAAGCTGGGGCGCGAGGTCCGCCGCCGCGCCGGGCACGTCGCGGGCGGCGCGCTCCACCTCGGTCAGTTCGCGCTGGCGCTCCAGCAGCCGCGCGGCCTGGGCCGGTCCGGCCTCCAGCGCGGCGAGGGTGTTCGTCAGGTCGCGCAGCTCGTCGGTGGCGAGGCCGCCGCCCGTCAGGGTCAGGCGGGCGACGTCCAGTTCCACACGGGCGTCGGCAGCGGCCGGACTGCCTCCCAGTGCGGCCAGGCGCGCTTCCAGGGCATTGAGTTCGCCCTGCTGCGCCTGCACCAGCCCCGTGCGAATCTGTTCCAGGTCCTTACGCCAGCCTGCCACGGCCTCAGCCTTGAGGGTTCCCGCGGCCTGCTGGCCTTTCAAGGCCTGATATTGGGCGTCCAGGTCCGGCCGGGCGCGCAGCAGCGGCTCGAATTCGCGGCCCACGTCGGCGAGTTGCCGCGCGGCATGTTCCTGTTCCAGCGCCAGCACGCGTGCCTGGGCGTCGGGGTCCAGGACCGGGGCCTCGCCGCCGGGGGTCAGGGGCTGCACCACCGACGACTCCAGCGTGCGGCGCAGGTTGAAGGTGATGGTGCGGGCGCGGTCCACCTCGGCGGGCAGCAGCATGCCCTGCTTCTGGGCGTCCTCGATCTGAGAGATCAGGGTCTCCAGGCGCCGCACGTCCTTGCCGCCCATGCCCTGCACCCGCCGGAAGGCGGCCTGCAATTCGGCCAGGTCTTGCGACTGGATAACCAGCCCTTCTTGAAGCCGGCGCTCCATCAGCGCGATCAGGTCCTGCCCCTCGCGGATCAGTGGGGCGATGTCCTGTCCGGCCTGGTCCTGCTGCCGGGCCACGCCGAGCACGCCGCGCAGGCGCTGGGTTTCGGGCCAGTCAAAATACAGGGTAAAGCGCCGGGCCCCCTCTTCCAGCAGGGCGAGTTGCTGACCGCCCGCGTTGGGGGTAGGTGCGGCGGGCGCGGCGGTCAACAGCTCGGAAATCACGTCCGAGACGCGGCGCTTGGCCAGCGCAGCGGGCACGCTCAGCTGCAGCCGCTTGAAGACTTCCTTTTTCAGGATGTCTTCAAGCGCCCGGGCGTCCAGGGTGTCCAGGGTGACGCCGCGCGCACCCGCGCCGTCTTGCAGGATGCGCTCCAACGCGCGCGGCGAGATCATATCGCCCAGCAGCCGTACCGGCAGGCGGTGCAGCGGTTCGGAAGTTCCGGGGCCTGAGGTCATCCCCGGCTCCGGGCAGTCAAAACGGTGAAACGCTCAGTGGAGTTGCTCATCAGACTTCCTCGTCCCAGTCGCGGCTCGTGCCCGGACGGGTGCTGGTCTTGGTGGTGCGGATGCTGGTCTGGGCCGCAGCCGGGGTTCCTGCGCCCAGCAGGCCGAACTGCACGCACAGTCCCCGGAAGCCGTAGGTGGCCAGGCCGATGGCCAGCGCCGTCAGCAGCGCGCCGAGGGGCACGCCGTAGGCCCCCTGCGAGAGCGTGAAGTTGCTTAGCGCGCGCAGGCCCCCCACTCCGGTCAGGTCGCCCAGCCAGCCGAGTCCCCCGAACAGGCCCTCGAAGAAGGTGGGGAGCAGCAGCAACGCCAGCGCCGCTGAAATGGCGCGCCAGTAGGTGTTGCGGCCCCCGAAGGCCAGGTTGAGCAGGTACAGGGGCAGGGCCGCGAGCAGGGCCAGCGCGAAGAACAGCAGGGCGCGCACACCGCCGCCGAAGCCACGCGCCGCGCCCGCCGAGAGGGCGTCGGCCGTGCTCGTCGTGCCCGCCTCCAGCCGGCCGAGTCCCGAGATCAGGGCCTGTACGTCGCTCGGCCGCAGGCCCCGGCGCCCTGCAGCCGCCGTGACGTCCCGCAGGAGCCGGTCATAGCCGGGAGCCGCCGTGAGGGAGGCTGCAGGGCGCCGCAGCGCCGCGCTGGCCCGTTCCAGCTCCGTGCGGGCGGCCGTGTTGTCTCCGTGCCCGGTGGCGGCCAGCGCACGGCCCAGGGCAGCGTAGGCCGCCGCTACGCTGCCCGCCCCGGAAACCTCGTCGGCGCCTGCGCCCGCGGGCGCTCCAGCCGAAGCTCCCCCGGGCGACGTCCGGGTCTGCACCGTTGGGGTCTGGGCGGCACTGGAAGGCGTGGGCTGCGGCTTGGGCGTTTGCGCCTGGGGTGCCGAGGGGCGTGGGTTCGGCACCTGTGGCCCGCCGCCCGTCTGCTTGCCAGCAGTGGGCGGCGAGGCCAGCGTGCGCTGCAGCGCTGACGCGCCCTGCCGCAGCGTCTTGAGGGACGCGGTAAGCCCCGGTACATCGCCCGAGGCGAGCTGGCGCAGCGCACTGGTGAACTGCGACACCCGCAGCGGCGCACCGCTGGCGTCTTGCACCACCGTGAACCAGCTCGTGGCTTGCGCGAGGCTGAGGTAGGAGGCCGCGCTGCGTTTGGGAGTGGTGCTGCCCAGCGACGCGCTCACCTTCTGCGCCGCCGCCTTCTGCAGTCGCCAGGCCACACGCTCCAGCCGTCCGGCCTTCGCGTCGCTGCTCAACGCCTGCGCCGCCGCGCCCTTTAGGCCGAACTCCTGTCCCAGCAACGCCAGCTGCGCGCGGCCGTTGGCCGGGGCCTGCGCGAGTTCTGCCAGCGTCTGGTCGTACAGCGCCTTGCGCATCAGCCCGCGCGCCAGCAGCACCTGCGCCTGCAACTCGGCGGGCGTGCGCGCCAGGGCAGCCCGGGCCCCGTCGAGCGCGTCGCGCATGCCGCTCAGCAACTGCTTGTTCTGCACGGTGGGGGCGAGTCTGGTATACGCGCTCTCCGCCCGATCGAGGGATGTGAGCGCCTGCGCGGCACTTTTTGTGCGCGCCTGCGAAGCCGCTTCCAGGCTGCTTGACAGGGCCCGGTAGGCGCTGAGGTCCTGCGCACCGGCGAGGCTGGCGGTCAGGGCCGCCGTGAGGACCAGGGCGGACGGGACGCGCTTCACGCGGCCTCCCGGATCTGCTGCAGCTCAGACAGCAGCCGCCCGATGTTGACCCCGGGGCCAGCAACCACGGCGACGCAGTAGCTCCCCACGGGCCGCATGCATACGGTCTGCTGGCCCATGTCGGCCGACATCAGGGTCAGGGCGCGCTTCTGAAACAGCATGGCCGTGGCGGCGATCACGCTGCCCAGGTTGCCGACGCCCGAGAGCGCCTTCTCGCGCAACACCTCGCCGTTGGCGCGGCACACCAGAATGCCCTGGACCCCCTGGATGCGCCCCAGGTCCTGAATCAGGGCCTGTTGCCCGTCCGGGCTGCCCAGCGCGTAGCGCCGCTCGGTGGGCACAGAGGTGTACTCGGGGTCGTCGAACTCGAAGTCGTCGGCGCTGAGATCGCCCGGGTCCTCCCAGGCCGCGGCGGGTTCCAGAAAGAGGGTGGGAGCCTTGGGGTACTGCGCCTGCAGCCGGGCCGCGAGGCCGCGCAACTCGCTGCGGGCGCGCGCCGGCGGCAAGACGTTGCTGACCCGGGCCAGCAGCGGGCCCGAGAGCACCCGCTGCATGTCCTGGGCATTCACCCCCTCGGGGGTCAGGCCCTGCTCGCCCAGGGCCGCGCGCAGCATGGTTTCAGCGGCGCGTTCGGACACGATGCCGGACAGGGCGCGCACGATCAGGGAGTACACGGCGTTCGTGGCATTCGTCATGGGTTACCTCCCTGGATTATAGGCCCGGGTGTCCTGACAGAGTTGTCTCAAGGGTGGGCAAGCGGGGGCGCGGTGGAGGAAAGCGCCCCTTGCTCCCGGAGACCTGGAGCGCCCGTCCTCCAGCGGCCTGCTTTCCTGGCCGCACCGGCACCCCTGCCGTCTAGACTACCCCCATGACCACCACCCTCTCCCAGCGCCTGTCGGCCGAACTCGCTGGCCTGCGTGACAGCGGCCTCCTGATCCGCCCGCGCGTGCTGGAGGCCCCCCAGCGCGCCCGCACCCACGTCGGCGGCGTGGACGTGATCAACCTCGCCTCCAACAACTACCTGGGTTTTGCCGACCACCCAGCCCTGAAGGAGAAGGCCGCCGCCTACCTGCGGGAGTGGGGGGCCGGGGCGGGCGCGGTGCGGACGATTGCGGGCACCCTGCGCATCCACGAGGACTTCGAGGAACAGCTCGCGGCCTTCAAGCACACGGGGAGCGCCCTGGTGCTGCAAAGCGGCTTCACCACCAACCAGGGCGTGCTGGGCACCCTGCTGCAACCCGGCGACCTGGTGGTCAGCGACGAGCTGAACCACGCCTCCATCATTGACGGCCTGCGGCTCACCAAGGCCACCAAGAAGATCTTCAAGCACGCGGACCCGGCGGATCTGGGACGGGTGCTGTCGGAAAACGAGACGGACGGCCTGAAACTCGTCGTGACCGACGGCGTGTTTTCCATGGACGGAGACATTGCCCCGCTGGACCGGCTGGTGGAGGTGGCCCGCAAGTACGGGGCCGTCACCTACGTAGATGACGCCCACGGCTCGGGTGTGCTGGGCGAGGCCGGGCGCGGTACCGTTCACCACTTCGGCCTCCAGGATTCGGAAGACGTGATTCAGGTGGGTACCCTGAGCAAGGCGTGGGGCGTGGTGGGCGGCTACGCGGCGGGGCACGCGGACCTGCGCGAACTGCTGATCAACCGTGCAAGGCCCTACCTCTTTTCCACGGGGCACCCGCCCGCCGTGGTGGGCGCCCTCTCGGCGGCGCTGGACCTCGTGCAGCAGGAGCCCGAGTTTATGGAGCGGCTGTGGGCCAACACCCGCTTTTTCAAGGCGGAACTCGCCCGGCTGGGCTTCGACACGATGGGCAGCGAGACGCCCATCACGCCCGTGCTGTTTGGCGAGACGGGTGCGGCCTTCGAGGCCAGCCAGCGCCTGCTGCATCAGGGCGTCTTTGCCGTTGGTCTGGGCTTTCCCACCGTGCCGCGCGGCCTGGCCCGCATCCGCAACATCGTGACCGCCGAGCACACCCGCGACGATCTGGACCAGGCCCTCGCCGCCTACGAGCGGGTGGGCCGCGAGATGGGCGTGATCGGGGGCTAGGGTGACGGGCCGGGAGGAATCCGGCGCGGGGGCATCCCAGGCTGCCTGGAGGCCCCGCGCCGGGAAGAGGGTCCCACCCCATCGCGGCCCGGTTGCCGAGCGGTTTCGCCGTCCTGGGCGACCCGCAGTTTCTGGCAGGACACGGCGCGCTGCGCGCCGATCCCGAGGTGCCCCGCCCGGAAGCGCTGGAGGGGGCGGGGCACCTCCGGGACCCGGGGCCGAGTTGGTAAGGCGGGGGAGGCTGCGCGCGGCATCTTCGCTCCTCCTCTTCGGGGGCCCAACGGCGGGCGAGGGGCTGGCC
Source organism: Deinococcus hopiensis KR-140 (assembly GCF_900176165.1). NCBI lineage: Bacteria > Thermotogati > Deinococcota > Deinococci > Deinococcales > Deinococcaceae > Deinococcus > Deinococcus hopiensis. Next base: position 2,936,276 of record NZ_FWWU01000009.1, on the reverse strand, counting down.
CTCGGAGGCGAGCATCTGTGTGAACTGCTCCTGACCGATGAAGCGCTGGTGCTGCGCGTGGGCACGGCGGAAGTGCTCGGCAAGTTTCAGGCCGTGGAACACAGCCCCATGCTGGAACGGGCACAGATCGGGAGTGGAAAGAGGGCCCGCCGCCCTCGTCCCGCGGTATGCCGTGGGCAGGGACCTCCATTTCGTCGAGTGGCGCGTTTACGCCGTCCACTGCGCCCGGCCCAACCTGCGGCGGCTGGAACGCAAGGGCTTCCAGATTGGGAGGAGGACGGGGTGGGCGAGCGCTACTGGCTCCGGGTGCCTGTGAAGCCGAATGATTGAGTACCGCGTCCGCACCGTCCCCGACTTTACCGCCCTCGGCCAGCTCCGAACCGCCGCCTGGAACGGGCCGGACGATGGGCAGAGCTGGCCCGCCGTCCTCGCGCGCAGCCTTACCTGGGTGACGGCGCACGAGGGCGAGAGGTTGGTAGGTTTCGTCAACGTCGCCTGGGATGGCGGCGCGCACGCCTTTCTACTGGATACCACCGTTCACCCGGACGTGCGGCGCCGGGGTGTGGGCCTGCGGTTGGTGCGGGCGGCGGCAGGGAGCGCCCGGCAGGGGGGGGCCTACTGGCTACACGTGGACTTCGAGCCGCACCTGCGCGACTTTTACGTGGCCTGCGGCTTTCGTTCTACGGATGCCGGACTGCTGCGCCTGGCATAGTTTCCGAAGGGCCAACGGCTCAGGGCCAAAAGCTCCCCGCTCCCCGCCTATCATCCCCCCATGACCCAGCGCCCGCCGACACCGCGCCCCCCCGTAGGCGACAAGCAAGACAAGGGCCGCGAGGTGCAGGCCATGTTCGCCTCTATCGCGCCGCGCTACGACCTGCTCAACCGGGTGCTGAGCCTCGGGGTGGACCGGGGCTGGCGGCGGGAGGCGGCGCGCGAGGCCCTGGCCCTGGGGCCCACCCGCGTGCTGGACGTGGCGACGGGAACCGGCGACTTTGCGCTGGAACTGAAAGCCCGCGCGCCGGAGGCCGAGGTGGTGGGCAGCGATTTCGTGCCGGAAATGCTCTCGATTGCTCGCCAGAAGGCCCATGTCCGTCACCTGGAAGTGCGGCTGGAAGAGGGCGACGCCCTGAATCTGCCGTACCCTGACCACGCCTTCAGCGCCGTGACCTGCGCCTTCGGCTTTCGCAATTTTGCGGATTACGGGCGCGGCCTGGCCGAGATGTGGCGGGTGCTGTCGCCCGGGGGCCGCCTGGTCGTACTGGAATTTCCACCGCCCCGCCCGGGCCTGTTCGGCCCGCTGTTCCGCTTCTACTTCCGCCAGGTGCTGCCGCGTATCGGCGCCCTGGTCAGCGGCAACGCCGGAGCCTACACCTACCTCCCGGAGAGTGTGCTGGCCTTTCCAGACCCTGAGCGCCTCGCGGCGATGATGCACGCCACGGGCTTTCGCACCCGCTACCGCCTGCTGACCTTCGGCATCGCGGCGATTCACGTGGGGGACAAGCGGTAGCCTTCTCTAAAATTCTAGAATAAAGGCATGAGGAAGCTCCTGCCCGTGGTGCTCGCGTTGCTGCCCGCTGCGCAGGCCCAGGGGGCAGATCCCCTCGCACCCCTGCTGGAGTTTGCCAAACAGCAGCCGGGGGACCTCGCGGTGTTCGTCGCCTCGGTGCGCCCAGACGGCTCACCCGATTCGGCAAGGCCCGCGCTCGTGTGGAACCCCACTGCCTCCATGCCGCTGGCAAGCAGCCGCAAGATCGTGGTGCTGTCGGCCTACGCGCGGGCGGTGGCAGCGGGCAAGCTAAACCCACAGGTCCTGGTAAAGCTCTCCGAATGGGAAGAGTTCTACCTCCCGGGCACCGACGGAGGCGCGCACGCGAAGAGCCTGGCGGCCTTAAACCTTCCCGCCGACTCCCAGGGCCGCGCGCAGGACGGAAGCCGCGCTGTGCCCCTCGATACCGTGGTCCGCTTCATGATCGAGACGAGCGACAACGCCGCCGCCGACCTCGTGCTGACGCGGCTGGGCAGGGACGCCGTCGCCGAGATCCGCCGCGACCTGAAGCTGAGCGGACAGGAAGAATTCGGCCCCTTCAGCGGGCTGTTCAGCGCTTGGCAGGACCCGGCGGCGCGGGCGGATTACTCCAGGTGGCCCATGCTCCGGCGGGTGTCGGACGCTTGGAGCCGAACGGCGCAGCTCAGCCGCACCCCCGCCCTGCGTGACCCGGAGACGGTCCGCCAGGGTCTCCCCACTCGCGAGGATCAGGCGGCCCTCGTGGACGCCACTGACGCGCACGGCACCGTGAGTGATTACGCGGGCCTGATGGCGCAGGTGCTGACGGGAGCAGGCCTGAAGCCCGCTGAACGTGAGGTCATGGCCCGGCATTTGGGCTGGCCCATGCGGCTTAACCCCGCCAATGCCCAGGCCTTCAGCGAGGTCTATGCGAAGGGCGGCAGCCTGCCCGGCGTACTGACAAACACTTACGCCCTGGCGCCCAAAGTCGGCCCCCACAAGGGTGAGAAGCTGGTGGTCAGCCTCTTCCTGCGCCGAATTCCCGAGGAACAGTACGGCCTGCTGGAAGCGTCCATGAATGACGCCATGGTCTATCTGGCCCTTGTACCTGGACAGGCGCAGCGGCTGGCCGACGTGCTGAATGCCGCGCCGGGGCCCTGAGTCCCGCCCGTTACGCTGCCCCCATGTCCCTACCGTACTGGGGGTTTCCGGCGGGCGCGGTGGTGTTTGCCGGGCACGTCTCGCTGCCCACGGGCGCGGCCTATGGCTGGCAGCAGGGTGCAGCGGCCCCGGAGTGCAGCGGCCCCGGACCTCCTTGCCGCCGACTGGCAGGAGGCCGCCCCCGTGCTCGCCGCCCTGGGCCATCCGCTGCGGCTGACGCTGCTGCGCGCCGTGTTCCGCGGGCAGGACACCACCGCCGCCTTTCAGACCAACTCCGAACTGGCCGGGGCGGGCAAGCTCTACCACCACCTGCGCGAGCTTCAGGCCGCCGGATGGCTGGTGCCCGGGGGACGGGAGCGCTCCCCGCGCCTGCGTTTCCCTGAAGTGGAGCGAGGACAACAAAAAAGGCCCCCGGGAGCGGGAGCCTCTCTGACTTGTGTGGGTCTCAGACCGCGAGCACCTGACGGCCGTTGTAGTAGCCGCAGCTGGGGCAGATGTGGTGGCTGAGCTTCTTGGCGTGGCAGTGGGGGCACGCGCTGAGGTTGGGGACCACGAGGGCGTGGTGGCTGCGGCGCATGTCGCGCTTGCTCTTGCTGGTCTTCTTCTTGGGAACGGGGTGCTTCGCCATGATTTCTCTCCTCGGGGCCGCGCGGCGCCCTGTATTCTTCGGGAACGGTGTGGACCGTCCAGAGCGGGTTTGGGTGCCGGGGCGCGCTTTCTTCACCCTCCGGGCCGGGTCCCCTGCGAGCAGGAACAGGCCGCGGGGCGGGCGAGACAACAGCCGGGAGTATAGCACGCGCTCCCGTAGGGCGGGAAGGGGGCTAGCATGGCGGGCAATGCCCGACGCCATCTTGCCGACCGTGACCCTGGAACAGGGACTGCACGCCCTGGACCTGCTGGGCGTCCTCGCCTTCAGCATGTCGGGAGCGCTGCTGGCGGTGCGCAAGAGATTTGACCTGTTCGGCGTGCTCGTGCTGGGCTGCGTCACGGCGGTGGGAGGCGGGGCCATCCGCGATACCCTGACCGGACAGACCCCGCCCCTCTTTCTGCGCGACGAGACCTACCTGTGGGTGGCCCTGCTGGGCGGCGTACTGGCCTTCGCGTTTGGAGAGCGACTCGCCCGCTTCGAGCGGACCCTGCGCCTCTTCGACACCGTGGGGCTGGGCCTGTTCGCCGCGTCGGGTGCGCTCGGGGCCATCACCTTTGGGCTGGGGCCGTTGGGGGTGGCCTTTGCGGGAATGCTTAGCGGCGTGGGCGGGGGCGTGATCCGCGACCTGATCGCCAATGAAGTGCCCGAAATCATGTACCGACACGATCAGCTGTACGCCACGGCAGCGGCGGCGGGAGCCCTGACCGTCTACCTGCTGCATGGGCTCGTCACGCCCTTTCAGGCGCAGCTCGGCGGTGCGGGCATGGTGGTGCTGCTGCGCTACCTCTCGCGCCGGGGCTGGGCGCGGCTGCCCGTGCGGCGCTTGCCGGAGGACGGCTGAAACCGATTCCGTCCGCTCCGTTTTCCTCCTGCTCGCCCTGCTTAGCAAGTCTGCTCGGGTCGGATCTTTTTACAACGGTGGGGTAGGCGTCCGTTTCAGGAAGGGCTCAACGTCCACCGTTCCAGCCGAGGAGCGGACCTTGCCGTTTCTCAGGGCTGGACGGCCTCGGCACTTCCGCGGCTCCGTTTTCAACCTCTGCGTTACACTGCGCGCAACATGTCTAAACAAGAGCAGCGCCCAGAGGGCTTCTGTACCCGTGCCGTTCATGCCGGCCACGGCCTTGACCCCGTAACGGGAGCCCACGCCGTGCCCATCTACGCCACCTCCACCTTCGGCTACGGCAGCGCTGAACGCGGGGCGAGGCTGTTTGCCGGCGAGGAACAGGGCTATTTCTACTCGCGGCTGTCCAACCCCACCGTGCGGGCCTTTGAGGAAAAGCTCGCCAGCCTGGAGGGCGCGGAGGGGACCGTGGCCTTCGGCAGCGGTATGGGCGCGGCGAGCGCCATCGCCCTGACCTTCCTGAAAACGGGCGATGAGGTGGCCTTCGTCGGCCCCCTCTACGGCGGCACCGAGGGCCTGCTGCGCGACATCCTGGGCCGCTTCGGCGTGACGGTCCACGACGTGAGGAATGTGGAGGAGCTGCGCGGCGTGGTGTCCGGCAAGACGCGGCTCGTCTGGCTGGAAACGCCCACCAACCCCACTGTGCAGATCGTGGACCTGGAGGCAGCCTCCACGGTTGCCCACGCGGCGGGAGCGCTCGTCGTGGTGGACAACACCTTTTCCACGCCCTACCTCACCCGTCCTCTGGAGCACGGTGCCGATCTGGTCATGCACTCCGCCACCAAGTATCTCGGCGGACACGGCGACGTCGTGGCCGGCGTGGTAGCGGGCGGCGCGGAACTGGTGACCGAGTTACGCCTGCACGGCCTGCGCCACGTGGGTTCGGTGCTGGGGCCGTTCGAGGCGTACCTGCTCCTGCGCGGCGTCAAGACCCTGCCGCTGCGGATGGAGGCGCACTGCGCCAACGCTCAGGCGCTCGCTGAGGCGTTGCAGGGCCATCCTGCCCTCAAGGCCCTGCACTACCCCGGCCTGTCTTCCCACCCCGGGCACGAGGTGGCGGCCCGGCAGATGCGCGCGTTCGGGGGTCTGCTGAGCATCGAACTGGAGTCGCAGGAGGCGGCCTTCGCCTTCCTCGACAACCTCAAGCTGTTCACGCAGGCGGTCAGCCTGGGCGACGTGGAGAGCCTGTCGTGCCACCCCGCGAGCACCACCCATCATCTGCTTGGTGAGGCAACGCTCGCCCGTCAGGGCGTCACGCCCGGTCTGGTGCGCCTCTCCGTAGGTATAGAGGACGCCGAGGACCTGATCTGCGATGTGCTGAGGGCGCTGGACCGGGTTCCGGTGGGCGCGGGACGCTGAGGGCAGAGGGCCAAACAGGTTCTGTGCCCTCAGCGCCCTTGTGAGCTTCTTACACATCCCACTCCTGCGTGCGGTGCTATGCTCGTGCACGAACCGAGAGGTGTCCGGTTCACACAAACAGGGCAGCGCAAGGTCTGTTCGCTGCGGACTCGGGGCCACCCCGAAGTTCCGGACGGAGCGAGAAGCGGTCGCGTTCCGACAGGTGGGCAGAAGACGAGGTGGAGGTGAGCGAGTTTCTGCGGATGCCTCCAGGCCCCGGCACGGGCCTACCCGACCCCCCGGCTTCACAGGAGCAGCGAGGGGTGAAGCGCGGCGATAAGCCCCACGGCGACGTGGAGATAAGGCCGCGCAGTGACTTCAAATCAAAGACACCGCCTCCCTCGGCCCTGCTGCTTGGCGCTGTGCCGGGGGGGGGTGGGAGCGCACGCTTTTTCCCAGGGCTGACGTGATGGCCGCCTTTTGGAGCGGAGCCGCAGGCGTCTGGACTGGGAACAAGCGTGGGACCGCTTCCGCCAGGTGCTCCGCGCGGAGCACCCTGGAGGACTTATGTGCGGAATCGTGGGATACATCGGTATGCGTCAGGCGCAGGACGTTCTGATCTCGGGCCTCGCCAAGCTGGAATATCGCGGTTACGACAGTGCGGGCGTGGCGGTGGGCGACGGAGCCTGCCTCGCCGTTCGCAAGAAGGCCGGGAAGCTCGCCAACCTCAGCGGTGAGCTGGAGGGCGCGCCCCTGGCCGGTACCCTCGGTATTGGTCACACGCGCTGGGCCACCCACGGCCTGCCCAACGATACGAACGCCCACCCCCACGCCACCGAGGACGGCAAGATCGTCATCATCCACAACGGGATCATTGAGAATTACCTTTCGCTCAAGGCGGGGCTGATCAAGCGCGGCCACAGCTTCAAATCCGAGACCGACTCGGAAGTGCTGGCCCACCTGATCGAGGAAGCCTACGCGGGCGACCTGTATGAGGCGGTGCGGACGGCGCTGGGACAAGTGCGCGGAGCCTACGGCATCGTCGTCACCCATGTGGACCACCGCGAGATCGTGGCGGCCCGGACCGTCAGCCCCCTCGTGATGGGCGTGGGCGAGGGCGAGATGTTCCTGGCCTCGGACGTGCCCGCCCTGCTCGCCTACACCCGCAGGATGGTCTTCCTGCACGACGGCGACATGGTGGTGCTGCACGACGACGGCTACCGGGTGACTGACCTGGCGGGCAATCCCGTCGAGCGCGCGGTGGACCACATCGACTGGGACGCCGAGGCGGCGGAAAAGGGCGGTTTTGATACCTACATGCTCAAGGAAATCTACGAGCAGCCCCAGGCCCTTGCCAACACCCTGATTGGCCGCCTGCACGACGAGACGGGTGAGGTGAACCTCGACATCAACCTTGACCCCGCCTCCTTCAAGCGCATCTCCATCATTGCCTGCGGCACCGCCTTCTACGCCGGGCTGGTGGGCGAGTACCTGATCGAGCAACTCGCGCGCATTCCGGTGGAGGTGGACGTGGCCTCCGAGTACCGCTACCGTTCACCGCTGGTCAGCGAGAACACCCTCGCCATCGTGGTGAGCCAGTCGGGCGAGACCATCGACACCCTCGAAGCCCTGCGTGAGGCGAAGAAGGGCGGCGCAAAGACCCTCGGCGTGATCAACGCGAAGGGCTCCTCCATGACCCGCGAGCTGGACGACACGCTCTATATCCACGCGGGACCCGAGATCGGCGTGGCGAGCACCAAGGCGTATACCAGCATGGTCAGCGCCTTCCTGCTGCTCTCCCTGTGGCTGGCCCGCGCGCGCGGCACGCTGGACGAGGCCCGGGCCCAGGAACTGCTGCACGCTGCCCGCGAGCTGCCCCGCCTGGTGGAAGAGGCCCTGAGCCCCGAGCGCGTCGAGAAGATCAAGGCGGTGGCCGAGAAGTATGCCCACGCCCGCGACTACCTCTTCCTGGGGCGCGGCGTGAACGCACCCACCGCCTTTGAGGGCGCGCTGAAGCTCAAGGAGATCAGCTACATCCACGCCGAAGGCTACGCCGCCGGGGAGATGAAGCACGGTCCCATCGCCCTCATCGACGCCCACCTGCCCGTGGTGGTGGTGGCGACCGAGAGCTTCCTGCTGGAAAAGACCATCTCCAACGTGCAGGAGGTCCGCGCCCGCTCCGGCAAGGTAATCGCGCTGCTGAGCGACGGCGACACCGAGAATGCCCAGCACGCCGACGACGTGCTGTACGTGCCCCACGCGCACGAGATGGTCAGCCCGGTGGTCAACGTGGTGGCGCTGCAACTGCTGAGCTACTACACGGCCACGGCGCTGGGCAAGGACGTAGACAAGCCGCGCAATCTGGCAAAGAGCGTGACGGTGGAGTAAGGGGAAAACGGCAGGGCGCGGCGTTGGGGGCGACTCCCGCCGCGCCCTGCCCGCTGCGCATAAGGTTGAGGAGAGCGTATCCGACCCCAGGGCGTTCTCCTCCCGCACCTGCCTGCGTTACACTGCCCCCTTGATGTTCCGCCCCCACGCCCCCGATCACACACCCACCATGCCCCGCAGCCAGCCGCAGCCGGGTCACCTGTACGACGTGGCGGTGGTGGGGGCGGGCCTTGCGGGCACCGAACTTGCCTGGCGGCTGGCCCAGGCCGGGCGCGACGTGGTGCTGGTGTCGCAGGCGCTGGACCACATCGGAAACCTGTACCAGCCGGACATTCGGGATGCAGGATTTCCCGGAGACAGTGTGTTTGCCCAGATTGCCGCCCGCATCGCTCCCGAGACCGACGGCTGGACCTTCCACCGGTGGCTCAAGGCAGAGATCGAGGCCACGGCAGGCATTCACCTGCTGCAAAGCACCGTGACTGCGCTGGAAGAAGAGGGCGAGGGCGTGACCCTCTCCACCTGGGAAGGTCCGAAGCTCCGCGCCCGCCGGGCGGTGCTGGCGGTGGGCGCATTCCTCAAGGGCCGCCTCCTTATCGGCGACACGATGGAGGAAGCCGGACGGCTCTCGGAAGTGGCCTACGATTTTCTGGCCGACGATCTGGCCCGCTCGGGGGTATGGCTGATTGGGGCGGAACAGACGGCCGCAGGCGTGGAAGGCGCGCCGCCCTACAGCGTGCGCTTCCTGACGCCAGCTCCTGGCGAGTTGGACGGCTTCCGCCTCACCCGTTTTGACCGGGTGTATGGAGTGGGCCGCTGCCTGCCCGGCGAGCAGACGTATGCGGGCGTGCTGGAGGGCGCTGCCCGCCTCGCTTCCGAACTGCTGGCGGTGGAGGCGTGATCTCGCGCCTTTCGGACTTCCGCTTTCCCGACGCGGCTTCCCGACTGTACCCGGACACGCCCGGGCGGCCCTGGGTTCTGGAAGTGGGGTTTGGCGATGGCCGCTTCTGGCCGCATTTCGCCGCGACCTTTCCGGAGGCTCCCAATTACCTGGGGGTGGAGATCAGCGGCGTATCGCTCCTAAAGGCCAATCGGCGGCTGCGCCAAGCGGGCCTGACCAACGCGGTCCTGACCAAGCTGCCCGCCCTGCCCCTCGTCCGCGAGGTGGTGCCGCAAGGAGCGCTGGCCGCCATCGTGGTCAACTTTCCCGATCCGTGGCCCAAGGCGGGGCACACCGAACACCGCCTGCTGCGCGCGCCCTTTTTTCAGCTGGCCGCCAGCCGACTCAAGCCGGGCGGCGCGGTGCTGCTCACCACCGATCACGATGAGTATTTCGAGTTCGCCTTGGCGGAGGCGGAAGCGAGTGGCGTCATGCGCGCCGAGCTGACCCAGCCTCCGGCCGCCGCGCTGGAAACCAAATACGCGCTGAAGTGGCGTGACCTGGGCCTGGGGGCGCACCACGCCCGCTTCATTCCCACCGCACATCCCGCTGTGCCTCACGGCACCATCCTTCGCTTTCCAGACCATGAGGAAGACCCCACCGTGCCCCACGCTGTCCTGACCCTGCCCGAGACATTCGATCCCTCCGAGTTTCGCAAACACACCGCCCGGGGCGGACAGACCCGGGAAGATCCGTCGGGCTGGACGGTGGTGCTGCTCGACGTGTACCGGAGCCTCAAGAAAGACGGCTGGGTTGCGCTGGCCCACGTCGTGGAGGGTGAACTGACCCAGGAAGTCCTGATCGGCATCACCGGGCGGGAGGACGGCACCTTTCTCGCGCGCCTCGCCCGCTTTGGCGGACCCATCATCACGCCGGGGGTCAAGGCGGCGGTGGGCACGGTCACGGTCTGGCTGGAGGGCCAGGGCGCGCAGGTCCGGCACCGGGGCTATTGAGGAAGCGCCCAGCCTCAGCGGGCCGCCCACCACACCGTCCATGTCCCAGCCCGAACTCCACTTCACCCGCGAACCCCTGAGCGTCCTGCTGCCCGCCGTCCGTGCGACTCTCACGGCGGTCGGGCAGGTGAGCTTCACCGTGCCAGACCCCGACGAGGGGGTGGGCCGCTACGCAGGAGAGGCGACGGCCGCCGGACTTCACCGCCCCTGGCAGACCTGGGCAGACCTGGCGGACCTGCTGGGCGCGCACCTGCTCACCCCCGAATCTGTGGGGGAGGGCCGGGTGCGCGTGCGGCTGCGACTCTACGCAAATGCACCTGAGCCTGACGCGAACGGTTACGGCGCGGGGAGTGACTGGAGCCGGGTGGACAAGCTGGAAGACCCGGTATTCCTGTTCACGCTGGTCGAGGCGCTGCGGCGGGTGAACCCCCCGGCGGGAGGGCGTGTGCTGGCCCTCGGAGTCAACGCGGGCCGTGAACTCGGCGCGCTGGCCCTCGCCTTTTCGGAGCGCGCCTTCGAGGTGGTGGGCGTGGACCGGGACGTCACGGCCCTCGCTACGGCGGCCTCACGGTATCCTGCCGCCGCCTTCCTCGCGCTGGACGTCAACGCCCTGCCCGCGCCGGACCTTGGACGCTTCGACCTCGTGCTGGCCCTCAGCCTGCTGCAAAGCCCAGCGGTGCGGCAAGACGTCGTGCTGGCGGCCCTGCGCCGCCACCACCTGACGCCGGGTGGAGGGCTGGTCCTGGGCTTTCCCAACGCCCGTTACCGGGATGGCCTGCTGAGTTACGGAGCGCGCCTGCGAAACTTCGCCCGCCCAGACCTTAGTCTCCTCGCCGCCGACGTGACCCAGGCCCGGCGAGGCTTGCAAAAGCAGGGCTTCAAGGTCTTTGTGACGGGAAAATATGAGGTGCTGGTAACGGCCATTCCCTCGGGCGTGACGACCCCAACGGACCTGGAATTGTGATCTGAAGCGAAGGCAGGGGGAAGAAGGCCGTTTCAGTCGCGCTCGGCTCGCTCAGGAGCGCCCCAGGCCCGCTTCTTCGTCCTGCTGTCCGGCGGTTGTCAGGCCCTGCACGTTTTCCCGCAGTTCCTCCAGCTTTTCTTGCCGGTCCGCCCCCCGTTCCAGCCCGTTGGCGTCCACGTTGCCGTCCGCGCCCTGCATGCCCTCCTCGATCACTTCCTGTTGGTCGATGGCGGTGTGCGCGTTGTCGCTGAGGTCCGTGTCCTTGGTCATGCCCCATCTTCCCGGCGGCGCGTGAAGCGGGGAAGCGACCCACCTTTACCGTCGGAAAAGAAAAAAGCCCCCACGGGGGGAGCTTGCTGGGGCAAACCGCGTTGCTATTTCCGACGGCTCCCCAGCGCCAGCAGCGCGCCGAACAGGGCGAGGTTTTTCATGAAGTGCGTCTGCTGGTGCTGGCGTTCCTTGCCTTCCTTGTCCCAGAAGGGGTGGCCAATCACCGTGGTGGGGACCAGGCCCACCGCCAGGGCGGTGGTCGTCAGGCGTGGCGCGAGCCCCAGGGCCAGCAGGGTTCCGGCCCCCACCATTACGCCGCTGTTGATCTTGACGGCCAGTTCGGGTTGCGGAATCTCCGCGCCCCGCGCCGCGCGCACGATGGGTTCAGGGTTTTGTAGGTGATCCAGGCCACTCTTGATAAAAACACTCGCGAGCATCGCCCGCCCGATGAATCCAGTCATGCCCATGTTCTGCCTCCTTGATGTGGGGGAAGTGTAACGCACCTGGGATGAGAGTCGCCCGCCCGCTAGACCTGCCGGTGCAGGTCGCGCAGCAGGCCCCCCACCGCTTCTACGCCCGTCATCAGCAGGCGGATGTACTCTTCTGGGGCGATGGGACCGTCCTCGGCTCCGCCCTGCGCCTCCAGCACCAGGCCCGCGTCGGTCGCCACCACGTTCAGGTCCGCCCGCGCCACCTTGTCCTCGGCGTAGTCGAGGTCCACCCGCAGCTCCTCACCCACCAGGCCCACGCTCACGGCCCCCACCGCGTGCCGCAGCGGCCACTCGCTCAACCTGCCCGTCTGAATCAGGCGGTCCGCGAAGTCGTGGAGGGCAGCGTACCCGGCCAGCACGCTCGCCACCCGGGTGCCGCCGTCGGCCACCAGCACGTCGCAGTCCACATACAGCGTCTGGTTGCGAAAATGCTTGAGGTCGATGCTCGCCCGCAGTGCCCGGCCCAGCAGGCGCTGAATCTCGTGGCGGCGGCCGTTTTGCAGGTTGCGCTCCCGGGCCTGGCGGTCTGTTGTGGCGCGCGGCAGCATGGCGTACTCGGCGGTCAGCCAGCCCTCTTTCTTGCCGCGCATATGCGGCGCGGGTTTGTCTTCCACGCTCACCGTCGCCAGAATCTCGGTGCGGCCCAGACACAGGTGCGCGCTGCCCGAGGCGTGAGGGTTGACCCCGCGCTTCACCGTGAGGGGCCGCGGGGTGTGGGCGTCGCGCCCGGTTCGGGTGGGAAGAATCAAGTGGTCACCTGCTGCACCGTCACATTCTGCCCTGCCTGACCCGTCAATGTGGCGATAACGGGAGCCGACACGTGCGCGTCGCCCGTCACGAGGTACGTCACCTCGCCCGGCTCCTGGACTCTGGACCGCAGGTCGCGCTCCTCGAGCACCCGCCGCGTGTGCCGCGCCACCGCCGCGCCGCTGTCCACCAGGGTGAAGGTGTCTCCGAATTCCGAGTGGATGCCTGCCGCCAGAAAGGGGTAGTGGGTGCAGCCCAGCACAAGCTGATCCGCGCCCGCCTCCGCCAGGGGTGTCAGCGCTCCCCGCAGCACCTCGCGCGTCCGCCCGCTCTCCGCCTGCCCCGCTTCCACCAGCGGCACGAGTTCGGCGCTCACGGCAGTCAGTACCCGTACTCCAGCGGGTTCGGCAAACTGGCGAATCACGTCGGCGAGCAGCGTCCCCCGCAGCGTCCCCGGCGTTGCCAGCACGCCCACCACGCCCGTACGGGTGGCGGCCACGGCGGGCTTGACGGCAGGCACCAGCCCGATGATCGGCAACGCCGGGTACTTCTCCCGCAGGTGCGTCAGGCTGAAGGCCGAGGCCGTGTTGCAGGCCACCACCACCCCTTTGGCTCCCCGGGCGTGCAGCGCCGCCACCGCCTGGGCGGTCAGGTCCCGAATCTCGTCTTCGGGCCGCGCACCGATCGGTACGTGGGCCGTGTCGCCCAGGTACAGGAAGTTCTCGTGCGGCAGGGCGCGCCGCAACTCGGCCAACACGCTCAGACCGCCCATGCCGGAGTCGTACACGCCGAGGGGTGCGCCTTGGTTCATCGGGCAGATGATAGAGCGTGGAGGGTGCAGAGGGCCGGAGGCGTTCGGCGTCCCCCTAGGGGGCCGAAGCGCTCTCCTCCAGCAGCGCTCTCAGCGCTGCCTCCAGCGGCGCAAAGTCCCGTACCACCGGTACGTCCGCCTCCGCCACCTCCCCGCCCCAGCGCTCGAACCAAACGGCGCGCATCCCGGCGGCCCGCGCGCCTACCACGTCGTTCTCCCAGGAGTCGCCCACCATCACGGCCTCATTCGGCTGCACCTCCAGGGCCGTGAGAATGGCCGCGTAGGACCCTGGATCAGGTTTGGGCGGGGCCTCGCTGGTGGTCACGAGCGCGTCCACCCAGGGCGTCAGGCCGCAGGCGTCCAGCTTGGCCTGCTGCTCAGGGCGGATGAAGTTGGTCAGGATGCCCACCTTGACTCCACGCTCCCTCAATGCCCGGAGCAGTTCCAGCCCGCCCGGCACTGCCTGCCTCGCCGCCTGGTACGCCGTGCGGAACGCCTCAAAGGACACGTCGCCGGGCACGCCCTCGATGCCCCACAGTCCGTGCAGCCGTTCGAAACGCCGGGCGCGGTACTCGGCCAGGCTCAGCTGCCCGGCCACAAAAGCTGGATAGAACTCCCCCAGCACACGCTTGTACTCGCCCAGCAGCTCGTCGGGGTGGCGCCCAGCGAGGTGGGTGTGGGGTCTTGCCACGCCCAGGAGGCCCGCGCGCATAGAGGCGTTATCGTCGAACAGGGTGTCGTCGAGATCAAAAATTACGGCCCGGGTGTGCGTCACGAAAACCAGCATAGGTCTGGACCTCCGCTGAGGTAGGGCGACTGGCCTATTTTCCCCGGATACTCTTCACCGCCTCTTCTGTCCAGATAAAAATTAAGGCCTGGAAGGAGAGGAACCGTTGCGCCTGATCCAATTCCCGTTTTGCCCGAGAACCGTTTTGCAACTGCCGTGTGGGTGCTGTCCCTGCGTCAGGGTCTTTTCGGGGCCTGCGTCCCTGCGGTGACGCCCCCAGGGAAGCTCCGTGGCGAAGGTCCCCGCGGTCCGGACAGCAGACCGGGAGGTGCCGCCGCCACTTCAGCGGGGCATCACGCCAGCGCTTCATGTGGCCAAGCCGGCTACCCAGAGCATTTGTCAAAAAGAAGGCCTCTTTTTGACCGAGTCCGGCGAGCGGGCCCGAATGCTGAATGCGCATGGAGGATGAAGCCGTGAGGGGTGCCCTTCCACGCGCGGCGCCCCATTCCGGCAAATGCTCTTGACCACGGTGACCGCCGCCATCTCCAGCTTCCCGGTTCACGCCGCCTTGCGGAATCACGTTCTGGGAAAGCTGGTGGAGGAGCTGCGGCCCCGGCGGGAGTTGCCTGCCGGGGACCTGCCCAAGGGGGACCCGGTAGGGGTGGCCCGCACGTTGTGGTCCGGGCAGGACGCGCGGCCTGGCTTTCCTGCCGGGCCACAGCCTCTGGGCACACAGCCTCTGGGCACGGGGCTGGAGGCCGCGGCCCGGGTGCTGGCCTCTGATCCCCACCGCGTGCCGGGCCACAATGACCTCAACCCCGGCACGCTGCTGTGGGACGGGGGAAGTCTGGCTGGTGGACTGGGACGTGTGCGCCCTCAACCACCCAAATTACGGTCTGGGGACGGTCGCGACCTTTGTGCCCCTGCCGCAACCCTCCACCTCGGTGCTGCTCGCGCAGTTGAAGGGAACGGCCCTCCACGCCGCCGATCTGGAAGTCTGCAGGGCTCGCCGCCATGCGGGCCTCTGCGGATGAGGCCCGCATGGAACGGGGTGAACTGGACCTCCAGGACCCCACCGGACGGGCCGCCCTCGCCCTGACCCTGCTTCAGGAAGCAGAGCGGTAAAGCGGCGGGCAGAGGGTGGATGACCGCCTCTGCCCGCCGCTTTACCGCACGCCTACTCCATCGCCGCCCGGATCGTCTCGCCAAGTGCGCGGATGCCGGTCTCGATCTGCGTAGGCGTGGCGCTGGAATAACTCAGGCGCATGGTGTTGTGCCCACCGCCCAGCGCGTAGAAGGGGCTGCCAGGCACAAAGGCCACCTTGCGCTCGACAGCCTGCGCCAGCAGCGGCTGGGTGTCGATTTCGCCAGGGAGCGTCATCCACAAAAACATGCCACCTTCCGGGGTGGTGTGCTCCACCTCCGCGGGCAGGAACTCGCGGATGCGCGCCACCATGTCCCGCGCCCGAACGCCATACGCCTGCTTCACCGTCTTGATCTGCCGGGGCAGCACGTCCTCGACGAGTTCGGCGATGATCATCTGGTTCAGCGTCGGCGTGTGCAGGTCCGCGCCCTGCTTGGCCTGCACCAGCTTCTCGATGATGGGCTTCGCCGCCTGCACCCAGGCGTCGCGCAGGCCGGGAACCAGCGTCTTGGAAAACGAGCTGGAGTAGATCACGTGGTTGCGGTCCGGGTCCCCGCCCACCATCTCCAGACCCAACTCGTACAGGTTGGGCAGCTCCTCGCCCGTGAAGCGCAGCTTGCCGTAGGGGTCGTCTTCCAGCACGAGCACGCCGTACTGCGCGGTCAGTTCCAGCAGGCGGCGGCGGCGCTCCAGGCTGAGGGTGCGGCCCGTGGGGTTCTGGAAATTGGGAATGGCGTACAGGAACTTGGCCTGATTCGCCCTCAGCACCCCCTCCAGTGCGTCCGTGTCGATGCCGTGCTCGTCGGTGGGTACCTCCACGTACTGCGGGCCGTAGGGCTGGAAGGATTGCAGCGCGCCCAGGTACGTCGGCGCTTCCACCAGCACCACGTCGCCCTCGTTGATCAAGATTTTGCCCAGCAGGTCCAGCCCCTGCTGGCTGCCCGTCACGATCTGCACGTGCCCTGGGGTGATGCCCGCGCGGTTCGCGATCCATTCGCGCAGTGGGAGGTGCCCCTCGGTGGTGGAGTATTGCAGTGCCGAAGGGCCGTACTTGGTCAGCACCGTGTCCGCCGCCCGGCGCACGTCCTCCAGTGGAAACAGCTCGGGGGCGGGCAGGCCCCCCGCAAACGAGATCACGTCGGGCTGCTGGGTGATCTTGAGGATCTCGCGAATGGCGCTCGCGTTCATGCGGCTCGCCCGGGTGGAGAGCAGCGAGGCGAAGTCCACGGCGGCCCTATCACCGACGGAGGGGGCAGAGACGGTCATGCAACCATCCTAACGCCCGTTTGACCCCTGTATCCGCGCCCGCTCCAGATGACTGCCTCCCGTCCAGAGAAGTCGGACTGTGATGGCGCGCGCTTTGGGTAGAGTAGGGGCCGTCAAAGGAGGCTTCACCCATGCTCGTCACAGGTAACGACATTCTGGTTCCCGCCCGCGCGGGCAAGTACGGCGTTGGCTCGTTCAACACCAACAACATGGAGATCACGCAGGCGATCATCCATACGGCGGAAAAGCTGCGCTCGCCCGTCATGGTGCAGATGAGCGAGGGGGCCATCAAGTACGGTGGTCAGGACCTCGCCAACATCGTCAAGGACATCGCCGAGCGGGCCACTGTGCCCGTCGCCCTGCACCTAGACCACGGCTCGTCCTATGCCTCGGCGCTGAAGGCCATCAAGATGGGCTTCACCTCCATCATGATCGATGCGTCGCACCACCCCTTTGAGGAAAACGTCCACGAAACGCGGCGTGTGGTGGAAGCGGCGCACGCGATGGGCATCTCGGTGGAGTCCGAACTCGGACGTCTGGGCGGTATCGAGGAGCACATCGTCGTGGACGAGAAGGACGCCTTCCTGACCGATCCCGAGGAAGCGGTGCGGTTTATCGAGCAGACCGGCACCGATTACCTCGCCATCGCCATCGGCACCAGCCACGGCGCGTACAAGGGCAAGGGCCGCCCCTACATCGACCACGAGCGCATCGAGAAGATCGCGTCTCTCACCTCCATTCCCCTCGTTGCCCACGGTTCCAGCGGCGTACCCGCCGAAATCGTGCAGCGCTTCCGCGACTCCGGCGGCGAGATCGGCGACGCGGCGGGTATCGCGGACGAGGACCTCCAGCGCGCGACGGGGCACGGCATCGCCAAGGTCAACGTGGATACGGACCTGCGCCTCGCCATGACGGTGGGCGTGCGCGAGGTCCTCAAGGCCAGCCCCAAGGAATTTGATCCCCGCAAGATCTTTGGTCCTGCCCGCGACGTGATGGCCCAGGTCATCGAGCACAAGCTGCGCGTGCTTGGGAGCGTCGGCAAGGCGTAAACAGGGACCAAAGCGTTTAAAGGACGGACCGTTCCACTGCCGGATGACCACCCGGTGGCTGAACGGTCCGTTCCTGTTCAGCGCACCGCGAGACGTTGCGGTGGGACATCACGGATGCTGACCGACAGGGCAGAGGGTGACTGGAATTGGCAGCCGCATGTGTAGATCGGGCCACCGCCAGGGAGGGTGGCGGTCATTCCCGCCCTTGTGGGAGAAGAGATCTGGGGGAGGGACAGATCCTTCTGATTGAACTTGGTTCTGAATTTTATCCTTCCCTTCGAGTGGCTACTCAGCACGGAGTTTTGTTTGCTGCTGAATACTCACCTTGATTGTTTGACAGGATGTCGGTTCTATGCTGAGCGGCCACAATTTCTTTATGGCCGTGTTTTATAAATACCAGGCAGGACATTATAATTATTTTTGGTACAATAGCAGTTGGATTTTCCATAAGTAATTGCTATTTCGGATTGGGTACGCTTCTCTCAATCACTTCAGATGATGAAGGGGCGCTTTGCATATGGTCGACGAAATGGTTGATATGCTTCTTCGTGGCAGCATTGAGCACTCGAGGAGATTTCTTGCTCGGCAGGAAGAATAAGATTCGTCTTGCAGACGAAGAGAGGTCTCGCGTTGAGCAGTTGCAAGTAGGTTTTGCCCGAGCTGCTGAACGAGGGGGGCGTCGCGTTGCGGGCTTTTGATCCTTGGCGGGTAACCACTGGGCGCAAGGACTACTGCTGTGCCCAGTGGTTACCCCCTCGGTTCATCTGACGCGGTTGGAAACATCGGGTTGATGGCGACGATCTCCATACCGAGGTCTTGCGCACGGCCCTTGACCGGTTCCTTGATGTCGGCGCAGGCACGTAACTCCAACGGCCTGGCTGTCGACGCTTCTGAAAACGGCCAGGCCGACTGGGATGGCCAACTCCACGGGGCAGGCCATCAGGACGCCGAGAAGGAGTGCGGAGATGCCGAAAAGACGGATCTGCATGGACCAGAGACCAATGTGCCTCTTCTTACTTTTCCTTTGCGGTTGAGGCAACGGAACTCGGAGGTGGAGCGCCCGGCCCCGGCCTGCCTCGGGGGCGCATTTTTATGTGGAGAGGGTCAGGGCCGTTACGCTGTCTGGTCCCCCGCCGCTCAGCTTCACGTCAGTCTGGGCCGGGAGAATTCTCACCCACGCGCCGTATGCTCACGTTCGCCATGAAGGCCCTGCGTGCGCCCCTCCTCACCCTGCTGACCCTGACGAGCGGGGGCGGATTTTCTCCTACCTCTGCCGCCTCGGCTCCGGCGCGGCCCCCCCTGCCGTCCGGCTGGACGGGCAAGCTCGCCGCCCTGGTGCCGCTGCCGGGGCAGAGCGCACAGCTGCTGGAGCGCAGTTCGCGGGTGGCCTTTCCCCGGTTGCAGCAGCGCGTGATGACGGTAGGGGGCAGCCGCGAGGCCCTGTACGAGCTCTTCTCCAGCGTGGCCCGGGGCGAGCTGCCCAAGTACGACGAGCGCCTCAAGATTTCCCGGGAGGAGTTCGGCAGCTACATGGTGTTTCAGCCCATCCTGGTCTCGACCGGCAAACTGGTCAAACTCAGCCTCACGCGCAGCGGCAATGTGCTGCGGTTTGGCAATGCTGCTGGGTTGCCCGGTCTCCTCCGGGACGTGACGCTCGATCTGGGCAGCGGTGAACTCCGCACCCCAGAGGGCTTCGGGGCCCGCCCCAGGGCTGTGGACGGCAGCAACGCCCCGGACCGTTCCATCGACATCCGGGGCGGCTTCGAGTGGAACGTGCGCGGCAACGACCCAGTCACGCAAAACGGGATTAACGGCCAGCTCCAACTGCTGCAACTGCCCGATAAGGTGGTGCTGATCTACACCCGGTTCAGCATGCTGCGCGGCACCACCTCCAACGGTACCGTCATCCTGGGGTACACCCGCTGATCTGCTTGCCCAGGGGGCGCGGAGCATCTCCATAGGCGCGGGCAGAGAGGCGCTCCCCACAGCCCGTGAGGTCGTTGCTGGCAGACGGCCATACCGGGTAGCGCGGCAGTCTGACCTCGCCCTGACCCCACCTCAAGGCTTCCTCACGAGTCCTTCAGGGGGCGTCACGGGCAGGCGGCTAGGCTGCGAGCATGATGAAGACCAGAGCAATGCTGCTGCTCGGGGCGGCGCTGACGCTGGCCAGCGCCAGCCAGGGGAGTGCGGGAACGGTGTCGCCGACACTGCTCGAGCGGGCCAAGCGCAACGACCAGAGCGCCGTTGGGGTGATTGTGCGCTTCAAGTTTGCCAACGACGCGCGTGGACGGGGCCTGTTCAAGTCCGCCCGCGCCCAGCTGCAGTCGCGTATTCAGCAGCTCGGCCCTGCCGCGGGGTTTATCAACCAGGCGGTGAACTCGGGCAAGGTGACGCAACTGTGGCTCGACCAGAGCATCTTTTTGCCCATGACGCCGGTGCAGGCGCGCGCGCTCGCCACGCTGCCCTTCGTGGACGCGGTGTTCGAGAACTTCCGGGTGCAGGTGCCCCGGGCGGTGGCCCTGAGTGCGGCTTCCGCGCCCGCCGGCACGCCCTGGCACCTGCAGAAAGTCGGCGCGCCCCAGGCCTGGGCAGCCGGATTCAAGGGACAGAACGTGCGCATCGGTCACCTCGACACCGGCATTGACCCCAACCACCCGGAACTCGCGGGCAAGCTCGCGGCCTTTGCCGAGTTCAACGCGGACGGCGACCGGGTGCAGAGCCAGCCGCACGACACCGTGCAGCACGGCACCCACACGGCGGGCCTGCTTGTGGGCGACAAGGTGGGCGTGGCCCCGCAGGCCAAGCTGATCAGCGCCCTGGTGCTGCCCAACAACGAGGGCACCTTCGCGCAGGTGATCGCGGGGATGCAGTACGTGCTGGACCCCGACAACAACGCTGACACCGACGACGGCGCGGACGTGGTGAACATGAGCCTGGGGATTGCGGGCACCTACGACGAATTCATCGTGCCGGTGCAGAACATGCTCAAGGCGGGCGTGGTGCCTGTGTTCGCGATTGGCAACTTTGGCCCAGGCCCGTCGACGACGGGCAGTCCCGGCAACCTGCCCGACGCGATCGGAGTCGGCGCGGTGGACCAGAACGGCCAGGTGGCGCCGTTCTCCAGCCGTGGCCCCGTGGCCTGGCAGGGCAAGATCAACGGCGTGTTTGTGAAGCCGGACATTGCCGCGCCGGGCGTGGAGATCACGAGTACCTTCCCCAACGGCGGCTACGGAGCGCTGAGCGGCAGCTCGCAGGCCAGTCCCATCGCGGCGGGCGCGGTGGCCCTGCTGCTCTCGGCCAAGCCGGGCACGGGCGTAGACGCGATCAAAAACGCGCTTTTTAGCAGCGCGAGCAATGCGGGCAGCAAGAACAACAACGTCGGTTACGGCCTGATCAGCGTGCCGGGTGCCCTGGGCAAGCTGGGCGTCAATGTCGGCGGCGCGCAGCCTGCTCCGCAGCCCCAACCCGCTCCGCAGCCCCAACCCGCTCCGCAGCCCCAGCCCGCTCCGCAGCCCCAGCCCGCTCCGCAGCCCCAGCCCGCTCCGCAGCCCCAGCCCGCTCCGCAGCCCCAGCCCGCTCCGCAGCCCCAACCCGCTCCGCAGCCCCAGCCCGCTCCGCAGCCCGCTCCAGCGCAGCCCACAGGCCCAGCTGGGTACGAGTTGTGCGCCGTGGAGGGTCAAGCCTGTAACTTCACGGGCAAGCGTGACGCGGCCTTTGGGACGGCGGGCAAGTACCTGACCGGCGTGGGTACCAACGGTTTCAACTGCACCGTGCAGGAGTGGGGACGTGACCCCGCACCGGGTCTCAGGAAAGGCTGCTTTATCAAGCCCGTCGCTGGTCAACCTGCCCCTGCCCCCAAGCCTGCCCCTGCCCCCAAGCCTGCCCCTGCGCCCAGCACGGGCAAGAAGCCCAAGGTGCTGCTTGTGGACGACGACATGGGTCAGGGCAAGGACGTGACGGCGGCCCTGAGAGACGCGATCAAGGCCAACGCCGCTGCGGGCGGGGCCTTCGTGTGGAACGTGCAGGCCAACGGCCCAGTTACGCTGGCCGAGATGCAGAAGGCCGACATTGTGGTGTGGGCGACGGGGGAGCAGTACCAGAACACCCTTACCGCGCAGGACCAGAGCACCCTGCGCCAGTACCTGTCGGGTGGAGGCCGCCTCCTCGTGACCGGGCAGGACATCGGCTACGACATTGGGCAGAGCGCTTTTTACCGTGAGATCCTCAAGGTCCGCTTCGTGGCAGATTCCAGCGGCACACCCAAGTTCGTGACACGGGGGCAATTCGGCAACACTGCCTTTACCCTCAACGCCGAGGGCAGTGCGGGCAACCAGCTCTACCCCGACGTGATCGCCGATCTGAACGGCTCGCAGGTGGTGGCCTCCTGGGGCAGCGCGAACGCCACGGCGGGTACCATCTCTGCCCAGAGCATTCGGGTAGACCCCAACAAGAAGCGCGCCCAGCAGAAGGTACAAGACCCGCGCGGCCTGGTCGAGGAGCTCGCCACAAACGTGATCAAGGGCATCCTGGGGCAGGTGTTTGGCGGACAGAAGCAGACCCAGCGCCCCCGCGTCACCGCCCAGAACGCGGGCGAGAATGCTGGAGCCATCGTGATCAACGATGTGGGCAAGTACAGCACCGTCACGATGGGCTTCGGGATGGAAGGCCTGACGCCGAACAGCCGCAATCTGTTGATGAAGACGGCGTTCGACTGGCTGATGAAGTAAGCGTTCAGCCGTCCGGGGAAGGGGGAGGCCCGCAAGAAGCGTCTTCCCCCTGTCTCTATTTCCCTTTATGCGCCTCCCACAGCTTGCCTGCTGGCGCGGAGTACGGTGCAGCTATGGCAACCTTACGAGACATCATGACTCCAGGCCCCGTCACCGTCGATGGGCAGGCCACCCTCAAGGAAGTCGCCACGCTGATGCTGGAGCAGGACATCGGCGCGGTGTTGGTGATGAACGGCGACCGCCCCACCGGCATCATCACCGACCGGGATATCGTGATTCGGGCCGTCGCCTATGGCCACGACTACGGGACCGCCGTCACCGACTACACCACTGGCGACGTGTTCACGATGGACGCGAACACCACTGTGGAGGAGGCTGCTGAGGAGATGGGCCGCAAGCAGCTGCGCCGTCTCCCCGTGACCGATGGTGGGCGCGTGATTGGGATTGTCAGTCTGGGAGACCTTGCTGTCCGCGCGCTTGGCGACGCGGATGAAGAAGCCTTGAAGGGCGTGAGCATTCCCAACAACTCCTGATCCGCACCAAAAGGTGCGAGGCCCGCCCGACTTCAAGTCAGGCGGGCCTCTGTGTCCCTTCCTGTCAGGGGCGCAACTCGCGGAGCTGACGGTACAGCTCCTTTTCCTCGTCTGTCAGGTCGCGGGGCACCGTCAGGTTGAGGCGCACGTACAGGTCTCCCCGGGTGCCGTCCTTCTTTGGCCAGCCCTGTCCACGCAGGCGCATCCGGCGCCCGCCGCTGCTGCCCACCGGCACGCTAAGGTTGCCGCTGCCACCCATCGTCTGCACCGTGACCGTCCCGCCCAGCGCCGCGACGGGTGCGGGGACGTCCACCGTGGTGGTTAAGTCGTCACCCTCCAGGTCAAAGCGCGGGTCTTCGAGCACGCGGATGGTGAGCAGCACGTCGCCGCCGCCCGGTCCCTGTCCGGCGAGGCGCAACCGAGCGCCGTCCCGCGTTCCGGCAGGCACCCGCAGCGAGAGCCGCTTGCCGTCGATGTTGATGACCTCGTCTGAGCCCGTGAAGGCTTCCTGCAAAGTCACCTGCAGCTCGCCCTCCACGTTCTGCACGAAGCGGCGGCCCTGCGTGCCGCCGATGCCACCATTGCCGAGCAGGTCTTCCAGGTTCACCTGGCCGCCGCCGAAGCCTCCGCCCTGAAAGCCGCCTCCCCTGCGCCCACCCATCCCAAACAGGCCCTGGAAAAAGTCACTGAACTGCGAGGGGTCAAAGCCCCCGAAGTCCCCGCCCTGAAAGTTGCCCCCGTCGTACCCAGGTGGCATCTGCCCAGTGTGTCCGTACTGGTCGTACAGCTTGCGCTTCTCCGGGTCGCTGAGCACCGCGTAGGCCTCCCCGATTTCCTTGAAGCGCTCGGCGGCCTTCTCGTCGCCCTGGTTCTTATCCGGGTGGTACTGCTTGGCGAGCTTGCGGTACGCGCTCTTGATGTCCGCGTCGGACGCGCCCCGGGACACGCCGAGCAGGTCGTAGTAGTCCTTGTATGCCATGGCTGCTCCTCGAAAGGTGGTGTACAAACTCCTGCCTCAGCGTTTGCGGAGTGCTTCAATCCGAGCGAACTTGCAAAGCCTTGCAGCAGAGCGGGCAGGGGGAAAGCGGGTTCCGGGCGTGGAATCGGCACACCGGTGGGGGTTCCGGCGTGGCAACGAAACCGACCGAATCCCTATGAGGCGTGAGGGGCTGGGAATTAGGTTCTGTCCTAACTCCTTACCCCTCACCCCTTATCCCTCACGCCTCAGTCCTTCTTGCTCACCACCACCCGCGCGGGCCGGACCAGGCGCTCGCCCATGCGGAAGCCGAGCTGGTAGACCTGCACAATGGTGTCGTCGGCGTCGCCGGGCACCACCTGAATGGCCTCGTGCCAGCGGGGGTCAAACGCCTCGCCTTCCTTACCTGTGGCTTCCAGGCCCAGGCCGCCAAAGACGGTCAGCACCTTGCTCTGAACGGCCTGCATGCCCGGAATCAGCTTGGCAGGGTCGCCGCTGCCCATCGTGACGGCGCGGTCGAGGTCATCGTACACGGGCATCAGGGCCTCGGCAGCCTTCGCGACGCCCTGCCCTTTGGCGGCATCAACGTCCTCTTGGGTGCGGCGGCGGTAGTTTTCGAAATCGGCGGCGAGGCGGCCGAGTTTGCCTTTCAGCTCCGCGTTCTCCTTTTCCAGTTCGTCGGCCCGTTCCAGCTTCGCCATCATCTCCTGCACCTGGCCGAACATATTTTCGTCCATTCCGGGGAAACCGTCCATGCCCTCCAACTCGGCGTCCTCGTCCATATTGTCGGTTTCGGTGGCCGGGCTGGCGGTGACGGTGGTCTCGTCCTCGGGGGTGGCCTGCTCGTGCTGCGTCTTGTTCTGGTCGTCTTGGGTCATGGGTGTTCCTCGTCTGCGAAACATGGCTTGAAGATAGGGGAGAGGGGGCTTATTCGCCGTCCTCTCCCCCTGGATGTGGGTGCTTTCCGGACGTTACTCGGCGGGCTTGAAGTCCGCGTCGATCACGTCGTCGTCCTGCTTCTGTCCTCCGGCCTGGGCGCCTGCGTCCTGCGCGCCACCGCTCTGCTGGGCAGCCGTCATGAAGGTCCGCAGTTCCTCTTCCAGGCGCTTCTGGGCAGCCTCAATGCGGGCGTCGTCGTCGAGGCGCACGGCTTCCTCAGCCTCGTCGGCGGCGGCCTTGAGCTTGTCCTTCGCGTCCTGGGAAGCGGAGGCGTTCTCGTCAATCTGACCGAGGGCCTGCACGCGCAGCGAATCGAGGCTGTTGCGCTTCTCCACCTTCTCACGGCGCTGCTTGTCGGCTGCCGCGTTCTGCTCGGCTTCCTTGACCATGCGCTCCACGTCGCTCTTGTCGAGCGTGGTGGTGTTCTCGATCCGGATGGAGGCTTCCTTGCCGCTGGTCTTCTCCTTCGCCGTCACGTGCAGAATGCCGTTGGCGTCGATGTCGAAGGTTACTTCGATCTGGGGGCGGCCAGCGGGCATCGGGGGGATGCCTTCAAGCTTGAAGCGGCCCAGGCTCTTGTTGTCGGCGGCCATCGGACGCTCACCCTGCAGCACGTTGATCTCCACGCCGGGCTGGTTGTTCTCGGCAGTGGTGTAGATCTCGGTCTTCTTGGCGGGGACCGTGGTGTTGCGGGTGATCATCGGGGCGATCATGCCGCCCTTGACCTCCACGCCCATGGTCAGCGGGGTCACGTCCACGAGCACGATGTCGCCGAGGCTGGAGTCGCCTTGAATGATGCCCGCCTGCACGGCCGCACCGAGCGCGACGGCCTCGTCGGGGTTGACCGACTCGTTGGGCGTCTTACCGATGATGTCCTGCACGATGCGCTTGACCGCGGGGATGCGGGTGGAGCCACCCACCAGAATCACCTCGTCGATCTGCGAGGCGCTGAGCTTGGCGTCTGCGAGGGCCTGCTCGACGGGCTGACGCACGCGGCGCAGCAGATCGGCGGTCAGTTCCTCGAACTTGGCGCGGGTCAGGGCGCGCTCGAGATGCAGCGGCGTGCGCGTCTCGGGGTCAAAGGTGATAAAGGGTAGGCTGATGGTGGTCTCGGAAGCGTTGGACAACTCGATCTTGGCCTTCTCGGCGGCCTCGATCAGGCGCTGGAGGGCCTGGGGGTCTTTGCGAAGGTCAAAGTTGTGTTCCTTCTGGAATTCGCCCGCCAGCCAGCCCACGAGGCGCTGGTCGAAGTCCGCGCCGCCAAGGTGCGTGTCGCCGGAGGTGGATTTCACCTCGAACACGCCGTCACCCAGCTCCAGGATGGTCACGTCGAAGGTGCCGCCCCCAAGGTCGAACACGAGGACCGTCTCGTTGCCCTTACGCTCCAGCCCGTAGGCGAGCGCGGCGGCCGTCGGCTCGTTGATGACGCGCAGCACGTTCAGACCCGCAATTTCACCGGCCTGCTTGGTGGCCTCGCGCTGCGAGTTGTCAAAGTACGCGGGGACCGTGATCACCACGTCGCGGATCTTTTCGCCGAGCTTCGAGGAAGCGTCGTTGACCAGCTTGCGCAGCACTTCAGCGCTGACCTGCTCGGGGGCGAGGTCTTGGCCGTTCACCTCGATGCGCACGGACCCGCCGGGGCCTTCCTTCACAACGAAGGGAGCGCGGCCCGCCTCCTCCTTGATCTCGTCCCATCGGCGGCCGATAAAGCGCTTGACTTCAAACAGGGTGGCCTTGGGGTTGAGCGCGGCCTGACGGCGGGCAATTTGACCGACGAGCCGCTCGTCGCCCTTGTAGGCAACGACGGACGGCGTGGTGCGCGCGCCTTCGGCGTTGACAATCACTTCGGGGCGTCCGCCTTCCATCACGGCAATGACGCTATTGGTGGTTCCGAGGTCGATTCCGACAGCTTTGGGCATGTTGACTCCTTGGATAGAGGGGATGCTGCGCCCCAGGGGGGAGCAGTTCTGAAACTGCACATAGCATAAGGCCACAGTTTTAAACAGTCAATAGACTTGAGTGCAAGTGACTCAAGTTCAAGGTTGGGTCAAGGAGCGCTCTCCTGCCCTGGTCACAACGCCACTCCGCTTCCAGAGTTGTGGGACGGGCGCGGCATAGACTGAGCCATGACGCCAATCAGGGGGCTGTTCGGGGAAGGTGGGAAACGGGCGGGCGTAAAGCCGCGCGCCGTGTCGGGAGGGTCCGCCGCATGAAGCGCGCTGCGTGGGGATGGGGCCTGGCCGCTGCCGCCCTGCTGCTGGTGGTCCTGATTGGGGTATTGAGTCCGCGTCCCAGAGCGGGTGAACTGACGTTGACCGACTTCACAGCGGCCTTACAGGGCAGGCAGATCCAGACGGCGCGGGTGCAGTACCAGAACAACACCGCCCTGCTCAGCGGGCAGCTGGACGGGGGGCGCGGCCAGTACCGCACCCGGACCCTGGCCTCGGACCCGGCCATTACCCTGGATCAGCTGCAGGCCCGCGGGGTGCAGGTCACCTACGAGCAACCCTCGCGTCTCAACGCCTTTTCGTTGCTGGGCGGTCTGCTCTCAGGCCTGCTGATCCTGGGGCTGATTGTGCTCCTGCTGCGCAGCCGTCAGGGTGGAGGCACCGACGCTGCCAGCACCTTCGGGAAATCGAAGGCGGCGGTGATCAGCGAGGGGCAGATCAAGCTGGCGTTCAGCGATGTGGCGGGATGCGACGAGGCCAAGAGCGACCTGCAGGAAGTCGTGGACTTTCTGCGCCATCCTGAGCGCTACCACCAGCTGGGGGCCCGGATTCCCCACGGGGTCTTGTTGGTGGGTCCTCCCGGGAGTGGCAAGACCCTCCTCGCCAAGGCCGTGGCGGGAGAAGCCAAGGTGCCGTATTTCTCCATCAGCGGCTCGGACTTTGTGGAGATGTTCGTGGGTGTGGGCGCCGCCCGCGTCCGCGACCTGTTCGAGCAGGCCCGCAAGTCCGCTCCCTGCATCGTCTTTATCGACGAGATTGACGCCGTGGGAAGAAAGCGCGGCGTCAACCTGCAAGGCGGGAATGATGAGCGCGAGCAGACTTTGAATCAATTGCTCGTGGAGATGGACGGCTTTCAGAGTGGGCAGGAGGTGATTATCCTCGCGGCGACGAACAGGCCCGATGTGCTGGACGCAGCGCTGCTGCGTCCCGGACGCTTTGACCGCCAGGTGGTGGTGGACGCCCCCGACGTGCGGGGGCGGGAAATGATCCTCCGCATCCACGCCCGCAAAAAGCCCCTTGATCCCAGTGTGGACCTGGCGGTGATCGCCCGCAGGACAGCCGGGATGGTCGGGGCAGATCTGGAGAACCTGCTCAACGAGGCCGCGCTCGGCGCGGCCAGAGCCGGACGGTCCAGAATCGTGATGCGCGATGTCGAAGAAGCCCGGGACCGCGTGCTTATGGGCCCCGAACGGCGCAGCATGGTGGTGCGGGAAGCGGACCGCAAGGTCACCGCCTACCACGAAGTCGGCCACGCCCTCGCCGCTCAGCTCTTGCCCCACGCCGACAAGGCGCACAAGCTGACCATCGTGCCCCGTGGACGTTCCTTGGGCTCGGCGCTGTACACGCCGGAAGACCGGATGCACCACACCCGGGCCGCACTGCTGGACCGCATCTGCGTGGCGCTGGCCGGGCACGCCGCCGAGGAAGTCGCCACCGGGCAGATCACCACGGGGGCGGCCAACGACTTTCAGCAGGCCACGTCCATCGCCCGGCGAATGGTCACCGAGTGGGGCATGAGCGACGTGGGAATGACTGCCCTGGCGCAGGAAAGCGGAGGCTACCTGGGCTACGGCCCCCAGCAGGAGGTCTACAGCGACCACACGGCGAGCCGCATTGACTCCGAGGTGGCGCGAATCATAGGCGCGCAGTACGAGCGGGCGGTCACGCTCCTCAACGAACACGCACACGTGCTGCACCGCCTGACCGACGCCCTCGTCGCCCGCGAGTTTTTAACGGGTGAGGACGTGCAGGTGGCGCTGTCCGGGGCAACCCTGGAGGACGGTGCGGCCAGCAAGCCCGACGAGGAAGGCCCTGCGCCGCAGCCGACGCTGACGCCCAATCCAGCCTGAAAACCGTCGGCGTGAAGGGAGGTGGCCCTGGCGGTTGCTGGGGCCACCTTCCTTGTCCAGCGCACCTCTCGGGTGGCCTTCCGGTTTGATCGCCCTCCCTGTGAACCCCCTTCCATCCAGGCCGCTCTGTATTCTCGTACTCTGGAGCGCATGATCCGCGCGCTTTCCCGGCTGTCCGCCGCGCTCCTGTTCGCCGCCTGCCTCGCTGCCGCCCAGGACACCCAGACGCCGGCCACACCGCCCACCGAGCAGTCGGCCCCCACCTCGGCGCCGGGTGTTCCTGCGCGCGCCAATGTCCGGTCCGGCGTCTTGGTGGGGCGTGAGGCAGGCGGCGTGCGGGTGTGGCAGGGCGTTCCCTACGCTGCCGCGCCTGTGGGCGAGCGCCGCTGGAAGGTCCCCCAGGCCGCGCCCCTGTGGGTGGGCGAGCGCGACGCCTCGCAGCCTGGGCCCGTCTGCCCGCAACTGCGCGCCGACAAGAGCGTGCGCGGCGCTGAAGACTGCCTGTTTCTCAACGTTTACGCGCCTGCAAACGCTGTCCACGCGCCCGTGATGGTCTGGATTCACGGCGGTTCCTTCCGCACCGGCGCGGGCAGCGACTACGACGGCCGGGTGCTCGCGCAGGAGCGGGGCGTCGTGGTGGTCACCCTGAACTACCGCTTGGGCGCGCTGGGCTTTCTGGCCGCGCCGGGGTTACTGGAGGGGCGGAGCGTGGGCAACTACGGCCTGCTCGATCAGCAGGCGGCGCTCAGATGGGTGCGCGAGAACATCGGCGCGTTCGGGGGAGATCCGGCCAACGTCACCGCCTTCGGCGAGTCGGCGGGCGGCATGAGCATTTGCGCGCAACTCGCCTCGCCGGGGGCAGCGGGGCTGTTCGACAAGGCGGTCCTCCAGAGCGGACCCTGTACACCGAGCATCAACATGTCCCCTGTGGCCGACGCCTTGAAAAGCGGAGCCGCCTATACCCGGGCACTCGGCTGCCCCGACAGCGACGCAACCTGCCTGCGCGCTGTGCCGGTCGACCGCTTCCTGACCACCGATGTGCCCGGCGTGCGGAGCCCCGGCTCGGTGGCGTTGCCGCCCGTGTACGGGGAAAGCGTGGTCCCCCGCGCGCCCAAAGAGGTCTTCGCGTCGGGGACCATTCCCCGCGTGCCCCTGCTCGTGGGCGGCAACCGCGACGAGGGCACGCTGTTCGTGGCGAACATCGAGAAGGGCGGCAAGGACCTGCCGGTCTGGAAGTACTGGGGCCTGGTGGCCGTGCTGGAGCGTTGGAACGCGCCCCGGCTGCTGGCCGCCTATCCCAGTCGCCAGTACGAGACGGTGGGTCTGGCCGCTGCATCCCTCGTGACCGACGGTCTGTTCGCCTGCCCCGTGAATGACATGACGCGCGACTTCGCCCGCGTGACACCCGTGTACGCCTACGAGTTCGGGGACCGATCGGCCCCCACTGTGCTGAGGCCCACCGGCAGCGTGCCCAGCTACGGGGCCTACCACGCCGGCGAGATCGTCAGCATCTTCGGTACGCCCCTGAGCAACCTCGCGGACCCGGCGGCCTTTACCCCGGCCCAGGCGCAACTGGCCCGCACCCTGCGCGCCTACTGGACCAACTTTGCCCGCACGGGAAACCCCAATGGAGAAACCCTGCCCGAGTGGCCCCGCTTCGATCCCACCCGGGACAACCTGCTGACCTTCGCCCCGGGGCGTGTCGCCGTGAGCACCGACTTCCGCACAGAGCACCGCTGCGATCTCTGGAAGCGGTAAGGCGCGGGGAGGTTCAGCCCAGGCGGGCCGTTTCCCGTTCGGGCACGGCGCAGGAGCCGTCCTCGCAGCCCTCCGCTGGTGTGTTCGTGCCCAGCAGGGTCAGGGGCGCGGGGTGGGTCTCGGTCCAGACCTGTTCCAGTGCTCCCCGCAAGACCTCAGGCGACTGCGCGCCGCTGACCCCGTACTTGCCGCCCAGCACGAAAAAGGGCACGCCGCTGATGCCCAGCGCCCCGGCCTGCGCCTCGTCCTCGCGGACCTCCTGGGCGTACTTGCCCGCCTGCAGCGCCGCGCGCACCCCGCTCCCGTCCAGTCCCGCCTCGGCGCCCAGGCCCGCGAGGGTGTCCAGGTCACTCAGATCGGCCCCTTCGGTGAAGAAGGCGGCGAGCAGGCGCTCCTTGGCCGCGTCTTGCCTGCCCTGCTCCGCCGCGAAGTGGATCACCTGGTGGGCCAGGAAGGTGTTCACGGGCTTCAGGCGCTCAAAATGGTAGTCCAGCCCCTCGGCGGCGGCGGTCTGCGTCATGGAGTCGAGCATGTCCTGGGCCTGCGCGGCGCTGCGGCCATACTTGTCCGCCAGAATGTCGCGCATTCCCCGGTCACTGCGGGCCGGAGCCGAGGGGTCCAGCTCAAAGGAATGCCAGACCACCTCCACCCGGTCACGCTGAGGAAACTGAGCCAGGGCCGCCTCAAAGCGGCGTTTGCCCACATAGCACCACGGGCATGCGATGTCAGACCAGATGTCCACGCGCAGCTTGTCCGGAGAAGAGGAAGCGAAAGGCGTCATGCCTCCATTTTGCGCCGCTTTAAAAAACAAAGCAAGGGAGGGTGACACCATCTGTGACGCCCTCCCCCCGTACACTCGCCGCATGACCCGTCCTGATTCGGCCACCTTCCAGAAGCCCAGCGACGACGAACTGCGTGCCTCGCTGACGCCCACACAGTACCGCGTGACCCAGCACGAGGGCACC